>DATBIF010000221.1:0-4681 GCA_036557045.1 Steroidobacteraceae bacterium | reverse complement strand
TCGTTTCTCCCCGATCTCAGCGACGGGCAGATCACGGCGCAGGTGGAGTATTGCCTCAGCAAGGGCTGGGCAGTGGCCATCGAGTACACGGATGACCCGCATCCCCGCAACACTTACTGGGAAATGTTCGGCATGCCGATGTTCGATCTCAAGGATGCGGTGCGCATCGTGGCCGAGATCGAGGAGTGCCGGCGCACATTCCCCAACCACTACGTGAAGGTGAATGCCTTCGACTCGACGCGCGGCATCGAATCGCTGCGCCTGTCTTTCATCGTCGGTCGTCCGGCACGCGAGCCCGGCTTCAGCCTGGTGCGCGAGGAAGGCTCGGGTCGCCGGGTGCGCTACACGACGCGCGCCTACGCGACCGACCAGCCGGAGGGAGAGCGGTACTGAGCATCGGAAAGTGACGAACGGTCTTGCGGGAAGGGACGCGGCCGAGCCGCGTGCGGCGCAATCAGCATGAATACAGCCATAGAGCACGTGCACGACGAGGGTATCGCCCTTGATGCCGAGTTGCGCGATTCGCACGTCGCCGAAGTGCTCGACGGGCTGGAGCGCGATCTCGTCGGCCTCGCGCCGGTGAAGACCCGCATCCGCGATATCTCGGCGCTCCTGCTGATCGATCGCCTGCGCACCCGCGCGGGCCTGAGCACTGGCGCGCCCGCGCTGCACATGAGCTTCACCGGCAATCCCGGCACCGGCAAGACCACGGTCGCGATGCGAATGGCGGAGATCCTGCATCGCCTCGGGTACCTGCGCAAAGGTCACCTCACCGCGGTGACGCGCGACGACCTCGTCGGCCAGTACATCGGCCACACCGCCCCCAAGACGCGCGAGGTGCTCAAGCGCGCGCTGGGCGGGGTGCTCTTCATCGACGAGGCGTACTACCTCTATCGTCCCGAGAACGAGCGCGACTACGGCCAGGAGGCGATCGAGATCCTCCTGCAGGAAATGGAGAATCACCGTGACGATCTGGTCGTCATCCTGGCCGGCTACCAGGACCGCATGGACCGGTTCTTCCGCTCGAACCCCGGGCTCTCCTCGCGCATCGCGCATCACATCGAGTTCCCGGACTACTCGCCGGAGGAGCTGTTCGCGATTGCGCAGTTGATGCTCGCGCAACTGCAGTACCGGCTGAGTCCCGAGGCTCAAGTCGCGTTTCGCGAGTACATCGCGCGGCGCCGCACGCGCCCGCATTTCGCCAACGCCCGCTCGATGCGCAATGCCATCGACCGCGCGCGACTGCGCCAGGCGAGCCGGCTGCTGGGCCAGGGCGGCGTGGTCTTCAAGGACGATCTCGAGACCATCGAAGTCGCCGATATCCGCGCGAGCCGTGTTTTCAGCGATGCGCCGGCGGAGGAACCATGACGCTCAATACCAAGACGTTGACCCAGTTCCTCATCGAGGAACAGCGCCGCTTCAACGACGGAACCGGCCGGCTCACCGCGCTCATCAACGACGTGCGCCTCGCCTGCAAGCGCATCGCGAGCCTGATCGGCAAGGGCGCCCTGGCCGGCGCGCTCGGCGATGCCGGCTCGACCAACGTCCAGGGCGAATCGCAGATGAAGCTCGACGTGATGGCGAACGAGATCTTCGTGCGCACCAACGAATGGGGCGGCCGGCTCGCGGGCATGTTGTCCGAGGAGATGGAGACCCCCCATCCCATTCCCGCGGCGTACCCGCACGGCGACTACCTGCTCCTGTTCGACCCGCTCGATGGCTCCTCCAACATCGACGTGAACGTCGCGGTCGGCAGCATCTTCTCGGTGCTGCGCCGTCCCGAAGGGACGAGCGGTGAGCTGACGGATGCCGACTTTCTGCAGCCTGGTTCCCGGCAAGTCTGCGCCGGCTACGCGATCTACGGGCCGGCAACGATGCTGGTGCTGACCACGGGCCGCGGTGTCAACGGCTTCACCCTCGATCGCGAGATCGGCGAATTCATGCTCACCCATCCGAACCTCGGCATTGCCGAGAGCACCTCCGAGTTCGCGATCAACGCGTCGAACTCCCGCTACTGGGAGCCCGCGGTCAAGCGCTACGTCAACGAATGCGTCGCCGGCAAGAACGGCCCGCGCGGCCGCGACTTCAACATGCGCTGGATCGCATCGCTGGTGGCCGAAGCGCACCGCATCCTGATGCGCGGCGGCGTCTTCATGTACCCGCGCGATCGCAAGGACCTGACCAAGCCGGGGCGCCTGCGACTGCTGTACGAGGCCAATCCCATCGGCATGATCATCGAGCAGGCGGGAGGCCGCGCGAGCACCGGCTACGAGCCGATTCTCTCGGTCGTGCCGGAGAGCCTGCACCAGCGCATCGGGTTCGTGTTCGGCGCGCGCGCCGAAGTCGAGCGCATCGAGCGCTATCACCGCGATCACAACGAATTCGAGTACGAGGCGCCGCTGTTTGGCAACCGCAGCCTCCTGCGGGATCCCGCATAACCCATCGAGAGGAACGTATCGTGTCGGCCCGGCATCCCATCATCGCAGTCACCGGCTCCTCGGGAGCCGGCACCACTTCCGTCATGCGGACGTTCCAGCAGATCTTCCGTCGCGAGTCGATCAATGCCGCCTTCGTCGAGGGCGACAGCTTCCATCGCTACGACCGCGCCGAGATGAAGGAGAAGATGAAGGAGGCGCTGGAGCGCGGCGATCACCAGTTCAGCCATTTCGGTACCGAGGCGAACCTGTTCGAGGAGCTGGAGACGCTGTTCCGCAGCTATGGAGAGAATGGGCGCGGCCGGCGACGCAAGTACCTGCACGACGAGGCCGAGGCCGCCCCGTTTGCGCAGAAGCCTGGCACGTTCACCGCGTGGGAGGAGCTGACCGAGCAGACCGACCTTCTCTTCTACGAGGGCCTGCACGGCGCGGTCGTGACCGGGAACGTCGACATCGCGCGCCATGTCGACCTGCTGGTCGGCGTGGTGCCGGTCATCAACCTCGAGTGGATCCAGAAGCTGCATCGTGACAAGTCGACGCGCGGCTACTCCGCGGAAGCGGTCACCGATACGATCCTGAGACGCATGCACGACTACGTGCACTACATCTGCCCGCAGTTCTCGCGCACCCACATCAATTTCCAGCGCGTGCCAGTGGTCGATACTTCGGACCCGTTCATTGCACGCTTCATTCCGACGCCGGATGAATCGTTCCTCGTCATCCGCTTCTCCAACCCGCGAGGCATCGACTTCCCCTACCTGCTCTCGATGCTGCATGGCGCGTTCATGTCGCGAGCGAACACGATCGTCTGCCCGGGCGGCAAGATGGATCTCGCCATGCAGCTGGTTTTTACGCCGATGATCTGGCGGCTGCTGGAGCGTCGCAAGGAGGCGCTCGCGCGCCAGCCCCTGGTGAGACGACATGAGCTGGCGACAACCTGAGCGCGCGCGTGAGCCGGACGATCGCGGTGACATGATCCTCGATGCGCTGATCTTCGACGTCGACGGCACGCTCGCCGACACCGAGGAGGCGCACCGCCGCGCCTTCAACCGCGCCTTTCGCATGCACGGCCTCGACTGGCACTGGAGCGCCGAGCTCTATGCGGAGCTTCTCGCCGTGACCGGCGGCCGGGAGCGCATCGATCACTATATCGATCGGCTGCCGGTACCGGCGGAGCAGCGCGACGTACTGAAGCGCCAGACTCCCGACATCCACGGTACCAAGACGCGCAACTATGCCGAGCTCATCCGCCTCGGGGCCGTGGCGCCGCGCGCCGGGATCCGGCGTCTGTTGATCGAAGCGCGTACGGCAGGCGTGCGGCTCGCGATCGCGTCTACGACCACTCGCGCCAATGTCGAGTCGCTCCTCGGCGCAGTGTTCGGCGGCTCGGCGCTGCGCTGGTTCGACGTGATCGCCACCGGCAATGTCGTCAGGCACAAGAAACCCGCGCCGGATATCTACCAACTGGCGTTGTCCGAGCTCGGAATCGAAGCCTCGCAGGCGATCGCGTTCGAGGACTCGGCGATCGGCGTGCAGTCAGCCAAGGCGGCTGGACTCTTCACCGTCGCCACACCCAGCCCATGGACGCTCAGCCAGGATCTCGCCGCCGCCGATCTTGTGTTGCCCACGCTCGCGGACCCTGACCAGGCGCTCGACGCGCAACACCAGACGCTGATTGGTGCGCGCTACCTGGGCTTGGAGCAATTGACCAGGATCGCGCGGATGACCGTCCCGCAGATTGCGGAGGCGGCTCGTGCCCGCAGCCACTGACCTGCCCCGCGCGGCCGCCTTCGACCTCGACGGCACGCTCATCGACACGGCGCCCGATCTCGGGGCGGCGGCGAACGCCATGTTGGACGAGATGGGCGGACGGCAGCTGGACGCACGGCAATTGCGCGCACTGATCGGCGGCGGCATCACTCCCCTGGTGAGGCGCGCGCTCGCGGCCGGTCTTGACGTCAGTGAACCGGACCCGGCCGCCCTGGCCCTTGCACTCGCGCTCTTCACGCGCTTCTACGGTGAAAGCCTGTACGAAAGGAGCAATGTCTATCCCGGCGTCATCGAAACGCTGGGTGCGCTGGGACGCTCTGGCGTACCGATGTGCTGTGTCACCAACAAACTGAGCCGCTTCGCGTTGCCGGTGCTGGAAGCTGCGGGGCTCGGGGACTTCCTGGACTTCACCGTGTGCGCGGACGATCCCGCCGATCGCAAGCCAAGCCCCAACCTGCTGTTCCAGGCCTGTGCGC
>DATBIF010000220.1:0-2830 GCA_036557045.1 Steroidobacteraceae bacterium | reverse complement strand
GGCGCGATGTCGCGGGTGCCGTGGGCTCAGTCGCCGGCGCCGTTGCCGAGGGCGCGACCGAGGAAGCTCTGACCCGTGAACAGGGACTGCAGATCACCGTTGCGCTGGACAAGGGCCCGTCGGTCGCCGTCGTGCAGGCCGCGGATCAGCAGTTCGCGGTCGGCGAGCGCGTGAAGATCCTGCGCCGCGGTGACGGCGCCGCGCGTGTCACCAAGATCTGAGATCTAGTTGCAGGTCTGAGTGCGGGAGCGAATGGACAAGCCAGCCGCCACTGCTGTCAAGTTCTGCGGGGAAGGCGCACGATGTAGCCACCTGACTTGTCGTCGCGCTCAAGCTCCACGAACCCGCGCGTACGCGCTTCCTCGAGCAGATCACTGAACGCGCCGAAGCCGTAGTAGGACTCGTTGAATCCGGGCATGCGGCGCTTGAGCGCCTGCTTCACCATCGAGCCCCAGATGCGCTCCTCCTCGCCGCGCTCGGCGATGAGCGCTTCGAGGGTGGCGATGATGAGGTCGATCGCCTCCTGCTTCTTGTCCTCCTCGCCCTTGGGTACTGGGGCTTCCGCGGTCGCAGGCTTTGCGGCGCCCTTGCGCGCTGGAGGTCGGCGCGGCGCTTTCTCGCGCACCAGATCGTCGTAGTAGATGAACTCATCGCAGTTGGCGATGAGCAGGTCCGAAGTTGAATTCTTGACGCCGACGCCGATGACCACTTTCGCGTTCTCGCGCAGCTTGCTCACCAGCGGCGAGAAGTCCGAATCGCCGCTGATGATGACGAACGTATCGACGTGCGATTTCGTGTAGCAGAGGTCGAGCGCGTCCACCACCATGCGGATGTCGGCCGAGTTCTTGCCCGATTGGCGCACGTGCGGGATCTCGATCAGCTCGAAGGACGCCTCGTGCATCCCGGCCTTGAATTCACGATACCGGTCCCAGTCGCAATAGGCCTTCTTCACGACGATGCTGCCCTTCAGGAGCAGCCGCTCGAGGACCTTCTGGATGTCGAAGCGCGCGAACTTCGCATCGCGCACGCCCAGCGCGATGTTTTCGAAATCGCAGAACAGGGCCATGTTGGTGATGTCGGCGGTGGCCAAGCGGGGGGCTCCCTGATGACAGGTGGGTGACGTTAGCCTCAGTCTAGTGCAACTGCGGCGCGCCGGTCGTAAGGCTTGTCGCCAATCCCCTACGTCAGAAACTGTTGAGCATCCGGCGCTTGTGGAGCATAGTTCGCCCTGCTAGTGCAGAGCCAACTGGAAAATCGAATCGTCGCACGTTCCCAGGGATGGCCGGGCGTGAACACGGCTCGAGTGGCGCCGCAATGAGCGACAGCCACAGAGGGCCGGGGGGCAGCGCCGGCGATAGACTCCGGGTCTCCCGCTCCAACGACCCGCGCGCCCTCTACGTCATCAACCTCTTCTCTTCCCTGGCGCCGATGCCCCTCGAGGTCCCCAATGTGCGCGGCCTGGAAGGACTGGCCGTCTTCCGTTCGCGCCGGACCGAGGATGGCCGCGAGCGCTACCGACTTCACCTCGGATATTTCGATTGCCGCGAAGACGCCGAGGCGGTGCTGCCGATCGTGCAAAAGCACTTTCCCGGGGCGTGGGTGGCCTCTGCTCCACGCAGCGGTCTCGGCTCCCTGGATGACACCAACCTGTCCGAGTTCCGTCTGCTGCGTGGCGGCCCCACTCCACTCGCCGCCGCCGAGATCGATGCGCGCCAGGCGGCGGATGCGCACAGCGGGCAGCACTACGTGATCCAGCTCAGCTGGACCAGCGAGCGCGTCGATCCGGCGGATCTGCCGCAGCTCGCGATCTTCCGGGCCTATGCGCTTTACACGGTCACCCTGATGCGCGCCGGCGTGCGGTACTTCGGAATCCGGCTCGGCTTCTTCAGCAACGTCATTTCGGCACGCCAGGTCGCGTTGTATGTTCGCCCCGAGTTCCCGTCGGTTGCCGTCGTGCCGATCAGCGAGCGCGAATACGCACGCGCACGCGAAATGATCCGGCAACGAGAGATCCGCGCGGCACCGCCCGCCGCAGTGGTCGGCGCACCTCCGGCCCAGCCGGAAGCCAAGGCAGCGGACGTCGCACCGCCGGCACCCGAGGTTCCGGTGGCACCGGAAAACGATGCGGCGCCCGAGACTGCCGAGTTCGACACCGCCAGCAGCCCTGCAGCGTCGCTGGAAACGCCCGCCGCGACGCCGCGACCATTCACCGAGGTGTACGTGGCCGAAGCTGCCGAGCGTATCTCGGGACCAACGCAAACCAGGGCCTTTACGCGCGAGGAATTGCTCGAAGCCCTGCGCAACAGCGACCTGCGCGCTGACGATCCTGCGAGCCGCTCTGCTCTGGCGCGCCTGCTGCATCGGCTCGCCGACCGGCTCGGCTGAATCCCGGTCTGACGGCGTCCGGTCTCACCCTGCATCAAGACGAGGCCACGTTCTGACGTCCCTCGTCCCGGTGGTCATTTCTCTCTTGGGCGAGAAACGCGCCTCGTGCGCGTGTAATTCCACATCCATTTTTTGATTCGCGAGAGCGCTCATGCCCAATGACAACCCGACGGCCAAGGTCCCGAGCAACATCGAGATTGCGCAGCGCGCGCGCATGCGGCCGATCCTCGAGCTGGCCCGCGAACGCCTGGGGATACCCGAAGAGCATCTCGAGTCGTTCGGGCGCTTCAAGGCAAAGATCTCGCTGCGCTACCTGCAGAAGCTGGCCGCCAATGCCGACGGCCGACTGATCCTGGTTACGGCGGTTTCGCCGACGCCAGCCGGTGAAGGCAAGACCACGACCACGGTGGGCCTGGGCGACGCTCTCAATCACATCGGCAAGCGC
>DATBIF010000219.1:0-4893 GCA_036557045.1 Steroidobacteraceae bacterium | reverse complement strand
CCGCAGCCGCGCTGATCGAACAGCACGATGCGGTAGCGCTTCGGATCGAAGAAGCGGCGTGAATCCTTGCCGGCGCCAGCGCCCGGGCCGCCGTGCACGAACAACGCCGGCTTGCCGCGCGGATTTCCGCATTCCTCGTAGTAGATCTCATGCAGATCGGAGACCCGGAGCATGCCGCTCGCGTACGGCTCGATGACGGGGTAGAGCTTGCGCAGCGTCACGCGCCGCGCACCGGTCTGCGGCGCCGGGCGCGGGCGCGCCTTGCGTGCGGTCCTGCGCTGCGGTTTGCCGCGCGCTCTCTCGCGCGGACTCATGTCCTCATCACCATCGGTCCGAGCGGTCGCCCGCCCAGCAGGTGCAGGTGCAGGTGGTAGACCTCCTGGCCGCCGTGCGCATTGCAGTTCACGATGAGGCGAAAGCCGTTTTCCGCGACCCCCTCCTTGCGTGCGAGGTCGCGCGCCACGATCACCATGTGACCGAGCAGGGCCTCGTCCTCATCGGCGATGTCATTCACCGTCGGGATCGGTTTGTTCGGCACCACCAGGATGTGCGTGGGAGCTGCGGGGCGAATATCGCGAAATGCCGTGACGCGATCGTCCCTGTACACGATCGCGGCGGGCAATTCTCCGGAAATGATCTTCTCGAACAGCGTCGGCATGCCTGGCTCCCCGGCGGACGGAAGGCGGATGGAAAAGCCTACCATCGCGGCGCCGGAGCGCGGCAAGAATTACAGCCGGCGCTTGGAGTCTCGGGGAAGGGCGGCCTGGGATTGCTTCCCTGCCGCGGGGTATCGCGGCGGACTGGTGAAGTCTGCGCCGCGATACCCGGGTTTAGTCAGCGAACGTTGACTACCGGACCAGCGGATCAGTAGCCGCTGCTGCCCTTGCTCTTGGCCTTCGCGAGCTCCGCGCTGCTCAGCTTGCCGTCCTTGTCGGTGTCCAGCGTGCTGAACTGCGCCGACAGGTTCGCATCACCCTTCGCCTCATCCTTGCTGATCACGCCATCGCCGTTCGCGTCCAGCTTGGAATAATCCATGGACGAGGATTCGGCGTTGGTGGTCGAGGAAGCAGGCGGAGGCGTCTGCTGCGCAAAGGCGGCCCCGGCGGCGAGGACTGCAGCCAGTGCGGTGACTTTGATCATTGCGTTCATGTAGTGCTCCTTACAGTTTTCACATCGTCCCTGCGTGCGGGAGGCGCGCCGGGTCGCGTGGAGAGATGCAGTGCGCGTGCCAACCTGCCGCAGGTGCGCAATAGCCGCGAAATATCGCTGTTCTCGCGCTGTTTCGCACACGACGAAAACGTCGAAGTGTCACCCACAGGCAACACCGGCGCTCCTTGACAGGCCGGGCGCAACGCGCGCTCGGGCGAAACCGCGTGTGCGTGGGCCGCGCTTCGGTGTACGTGTAGACTTCGCCGACCCCGTAGCCGCTGGGCTACACCCACGCGTGAAACAAGGAACAACTCGTCATGTGTCGAAGCCTGTCGATGTGTCGCTGCTTGCTGGCCGCGGTGCTCAGCCTCCTCATCGTCGCCTGCGGGAAGTCGGGCGAGTCCACGCAAGCGACGAACGCCCCGGCTGCCGCCGCCAGGGCACCTGCCTGGAGTGCGTACCGCGAGCAGTTTCTCGAGGCCTATTTCAAGGCTCACCCGGTCTTCGCGGTGAACCAGGGCCGGCACGAATACGACGGCCAGCTTCCCGACTGGAGCGCGCCCGGGATCGCCGCTGAGATCAAGCGTCTGCACGCGGCGCGCGCTGCCACGGCCGCCTTCGCCGACGCCGCGCTTTCCGATACGGAGCGCTTCGAGCGCGACTACCTGATCGCGCGCGTCGATCGTCTGCTGTTCTGGCTGGAGATCGCCGCCGCGCCCTTCAGGAACCCCGCGTTCTATCTCGACTGGATCGACGATGGCCTGGATCCCGCGCCGTATCTGACCCGTGAGTACGCCCCGCTCGAGCAGCGCATGCGCGCCTACATCACGTATCTGCGCTCGATCCCGGCGGCCGCTCAGCAGATCCAGGCCAACCTGCGCGCGCCGCTCGCGCTGCCCTTGCTCGAGCGCGGGCTTTCAGCATTCAAGGGATTTGCGGATTTCTACGAACACGATGCCGGCGCCACCTTTGTGAGCGTCAAGGATGACACTCTGCAAAGCGATCTGAAGGGCGCGACCACGCAGGCCGTCAATGCGATGCGTGCTCTCGCGGGGTGGCTCGACGCGCAGCGTGCGTCTGCAACCGGCAGCTACGCGCTCGGCGCGGACAAGTACGCACAGATGCTCGGCATGACTGAGCGCGTGACCACCCCGATCGCCGATCTCGAAGCGATCGGGCGTGCGGACCTCGAGCGCAATCTCGCGTCGCTGCGTGAGGCGTGCGCGCAGTTCGCGCCGGGCAAGTCGATCCGGGTCTGCTTCGACGAGATGAACGGCAACAAGCCCAAGGGCGGCGCGGTCGACGGCGCGCGCGCGCAGCTTGCGGGCCTGAAGCAGTTCATCATCGACAGGCAGGTGGTGACGATTCCCGGCACCGAAGAGGCGCGCGTGGCGGAAGCACCGCCGTACAATCGCGCGAATTCCGCTTACATCGACATTCCCGGTCCCTACGAGAAGGGATTGCCGGCGACCTACTACATCGCGCCGCCGGATCCGAGCTGGACGGCGCAGGAACGGAACGACTACATCCCGGGTCGCGCGGATCTGCTCTTCACCTCCGTACACGAGGTGTGGCCTGGCCACTTCCTGCAGTTCCTGCACTCCAATCGTTCCGGCTCCCTCGTCGGGCGCCTGTTCGTCGGCTATGCCTTTGCCGAAGGGTGGGCGCACTACGGCGAAGAAATGATGTGGGAGATGGGCCTCGGTAACGGTGACCCGGAGACCCACATCGGCCAGCTCTCGAACGCCTTGCTGCGCGACGTGCGCTTCCTGTCTTCGATCGGGTTGCATACGCACGGCATGACGGTGGCGGAGTCGGAGAAGATGTTCCGCGAACAGGCGTTCCAGGATGCGGGCACCGCGCGCCAGCAGGCGGCGCGGGGCACCTACGATCCCGCGTACCTCAACTACACCATGGGCAAACTCATGATCCGCAAGCTGCGCGCGGACTGGACTGCCAGCCGGGGAGGGCAGGCGGCGTGGCACGATTTCCACGATCAGCTGTTGTCGTACGGCGGTCCGCCGATACCGATGATCCGCAAGGCGATGCTGGGCAAGGACGATACCGGCGCCTTGTTTTGAGTTCTTCGCTTCGGTGTCCCAGTGGCGAGGGCCCACCAGTCTCGGTACGCTTGCCCTCGTGAAGCTCAACGCCGATAGCCTTGCAGGCCATCTCGCCCGCGATCTCAAGTCGGCGTACCTCGTGAGTGGCGACGAGCCGCTCCTGGTCGCGGAAGCCCTGGATGCCATCCGTCGCAAAGCGCGTGACTGCGGCTATACGGAGCGCCAGGTGTTCTTTGCGGAGCGCGGCTTCGACTGGAACGCGTTGCGCAGCGCCAGCCAGTCGCTTTCGCTGTTCGCCGAGCGGCGCGTGATCGATGTGCGCCTGCCCAGCGGGAAACCGGGCGATGGCGCGGATCTGCTGCGAGCGCTGGTCGAGGATCCTGCACCCGATCAATTGCTCCTCGTATCCTCTGGCAAGCTCGAGCGTCAGACCTTGCAGAGCGAATGGGTCAAGGCTTTCGAGCGCGCAGGTGTCTGGGTGCAGGTCTGGCCGATCGACGCGCCGCGCCTGCCCGACTGGGTTGCGGCGCGCATGCGTGCCAGGGGGCTGGTGCCCGAGCCCGGGGCTGCGGAACTCATTGCGGAGCGCGCCGAAGGGAATCTGCTCGCGGCTCAGCAGGAGATCGACAAGCTGGCGCTGTTGGTCAAGCCGGGACCGGTCGACACTGCAGGTCTTTCCCAGGTCGTCGCGGACAGTGCGCGGTTCGACGTGTTTCAACTGGGCGATGCGGCGTTGAGAGGCGATGCGCGCCGCGCATTGCGTGTGCTCGATGGGTTGCGGGGCGAAGGCGTGGAACCGACGCTCGTCCTGTGGGTCCTGAGCCGCGAGCTGCGCGCGTTGTGGCAATACCTGTCCCGGGAGCGGAGTGGCCGCTCCCCGCCGGCCTGGCAACGGCCGAATCCCGCGTTGCTCGCGGCCGCGCAACGCGCGCGGAGCCTCGACCTGGCCAATCTACTCAGCCTTGCGGTGCGTGCGGATCGCACCATCAAGGGACGCGACACCGGCGATCCCTGGGACCTGCTGGCGCTGCTGGTCGCACGCCTCGCCGGCGCACGCACGCTTGCCGACGCCGCCTGACTGAATAGCCCGCGCGTTGCATGAATCCGATCGGCATCTTCGGCGGCACTTTCGATCCCATTCACTACGGGCACCTGCGCACGGCGTTCGAGCTGCTGCAGGCGCTGCGCCTCACCGAGGTGCGCTTCATGCCCGCCGGCAATCCACCGCACCGCGAAGCGCCGGTCGCGAATGCGGACGTGCGCCTGCAGATGGTCAAGGCAGCGACCGAGGGACAGCACGGCTTCCTGGTCGATGACCGCGAGATCCGGCGCGAAGGACCGTCATATTCGGTCGATACGCTGGCCACGCTCCGGGCGGAACATCCCGATCGCTCGCTGTGTCTGATCGTCGGGATGGATGCCTTTCTGGGGCTGCCGAAGTGGTATCAATGGCGTGAGATCCTGCAATTGGCCCATGTGGTGGTCGCACACCGGCCTGGCTGGCGCGCCCCCGGGATGGGACCGCTCGGCGAGCTGCTGGTGGACCGCGGCACCGGCCGCATCGGCGATCTGCACGAATCGCGCGCCGGCTGCATCTATATCCACGCTGTGACGCAGCTCGAAATTTCCTCCACCGAAGTGCGCAACCTGGTCGCGGCGGGACGTGATCCACGTTTCCTGA
>DATBIF010000218.1:0-3966 GCA_036557045.1 Steroidobacteraceae bacterium | reverse complement strand
GACGGTGTCTCGTCGATGAAGATCGGCGCCTGTGACAGCTGCGTCATGGCCGTGTCGGTGCGTGGCCAGTCTTCCTCGGCGAGCCGGCCGGTGCGCAGGCTCGACTGGTCGATGCGGCCGAGCGAGGAAATCATGCGCAGCGTCACCTGCTCCGCCGACATTTCCATGCTGAAGATGGCGGAGGCGATCTTGTGTCCGAGCGCCGCGTTTTCCGCGATGTTCACCGCGAGCGTCGTCTTGCCCATCGACGGACGGCCCGCGATGATGACCAGGTCGCCGCGTTGCAGGCCGCCGGTCATCTGGTCGAGCGCGTTGTAGCCGCTCGGAACGCCGCGCAGCTCGTTGGGATTGCGATACAGGTGATCGATGCGATCGACCACCGAAGACAGGATGTTGCTGACTTTCACCAGGCCGCTGCGGCCACGCGATCCCGCTTCGGCGATCTCGAACACGCGCCGCTCGGCGTCGTCGACCAGATCGCGCGCGTTTCTGCCATCCGTGTTGAAGGCGCCGGCGACGATGCTGGTGCCGACATCGATCATGCGCCTGAGGAGCGCGCGCTCACGGACGATCTCGGCGTAGGCGCGAATGTTCGCCGCGCTGGGCGTGTCGCGCGCGAGCGTGCCGAGATAGGCGAGCCCGCCGGCGTCGTCGATCTGCGCGTGGCGCTCGAGGTGCTCGGAGAGCGTCACCACGTCGATCGGCTGGTTGTTGCCGGCAATGGCCGCGGCGGCATCGAAGATCAACCGGTGATCGGCGCGATAGAAATCCTCGGCCGTGAGGACGTCGGCGATGGCGTCCCACGCCGAGGCCTCGAGCATGAGCCCGCCCAGGACCGCCTGCTCGGCCTCGATGGAATGCGGCGGGATCCGCAGCGAATCAGTGATCACTGCGGGTCCGGTCTGGGGCTTGGTCACGGCCATGAGCGGCGTGCCGGCGGTGAGGGCTTTGGCCCTGGAGTCTATTCTTCGGCGACGATCGTGACCGGCACAGAAACGTTCACGTCAGCGTGCAAATGCAGGACCACGACGTGTTCGCCCACCACGCGAATCGGACCGCTGGGGAGACGCACTTCGCTGCGCTCCACCTTGTGCCCGGCCGCCGTCGCGGCCTCGGCGATGTCGGCGGTGCCGACGGAGCCGAACAGCTTGCCTTCGCTGCCCGCCTTAGCCGTGATGCGGAGCTTGAACTCCTGCATGCCCTCGGCACGCTGCTGGGCGGCGTAGAGCTCCTCCTGCGCCTTGCGTTCGAGCTCGGCGCGACGCACCTCGAAGCGCTTCACGTTCTCTGCCGTCGCCATCGTGGCCTTGCCCTGCGGCAGCAGGAAGTTGCGCGCGTAGCCGGGCTTGACCTTGACCCGGTCACCGATGCTGCCGAGGTTCGCAACTTTCTCGAGGAGTATGACTTCCATCGCTCAAGGACCTCAGTGCTGATCGGTGTACGGGAGGAGTGCCAGGTAACGCGCGCGCTTCACCGCGAGCGCGAGCTGGCGCTGATAGTGCGACTTGGTGCCCGTGATGCGGCTCGGCACGATCTTGCCGGTCTCGGTCACATAGCTCTTCAAGGTCGCCAGGTCCTTGTAGTCGATGCGCTTCACGCCTTCGGCGGTGAAGCGGCAGAACTTCTTGCGTCGGAAAAATCTCGACATGATGGGTCCTCGAATTCGTGTGGGAGCGCGGCTCAGCGGGCCGCGTCGCGCGGCAGATCGTCGTCGTCGTCGCGATCGCCGCCCAGCGGACCTTCATCGCGCGCGCCACGACCGCCTTCCGATTCCTCGGCGGAGCGCGCCATCGGCGACGGCTCGGTGACGGCGCTGTCTTCCTTGATCACGAGGTGACGCAGAACTGCATCACTGAAGCGGAACGCACCGGTGAGCTCATTCAAGGTCTTCTGATCGCACTCGATGTTCATGAGGACGTAGTGTGCCTTGTGAACCTTGGCGATCGGGAACGCGAGCTGACGGCGACCCCAGTCTTCGAGTCGGTGAATGACGCCGCTACCGTTGGCGATCATGCCCTTGTAGCGCTCGAGCATGGCGGGAACCTGCTCGCTCTGGTCAGGGTGGACCAGGAACACGATTTCGTAATGTCGCATCTTCAGCTCCTTATGGGTATGCCGCCCGGGATGCGAAAGCCCTGGTGCGGCAAGGAGTTACAAATCCGCCGGGCCCAGTCCCGGACGAAGGGCGCGAAGGATACTGAAGGCGCCTCTCGCTGGCAAGCCAGATGCGCCCGAAGCTCACGCCTGCGATCCGCTTTCCAGCGGCCTGGCCGGGTTTCGCGACCCCGCGCTCAATCGCTGCCTGACTGCCTCGTACAGGACCATGCCGGTTGCGACCGAGACGTTGAGGCTCTCGATCGCGCCAATCATCGGCAGGCTCACCAGCACATCGCAGGATTCTCGGGTCAGGCGGCGTAGCCCCTCTCCCTCGCTCCCCATGACGATGCCGACGGGACCGGCGTAATCCGCCTCGTGCGAGCGCTTCGTGCCATCGACCGCCGTGCCGATCAGCCAGATGGCGCGCTCCTTGAGCGCGCGCATGGTTCGAGCCAGGTTGGTCACGGTGGCGAGCGGCACGGTCTCGGCGGCACCTGCCGCCACCTTGCGCACCGTCGCATTCAGGCCCACGGCGCGATCGCGCGGAGCAATGACCGCATGCACCCCGCAGGCATCGGCGGTGCGCAGGCAGGCTCCGAGGTTGTGCGGATCCTGGATCCCGTCGAGCAGCAGGAGCAATGCCGGCTCCTGCAACTGGTCGAGATGGGAATGCAGGCGCGCCTCATCCCAGGGCTGCGCAGGCGCCACCGAGGCGACGATGCCCTGGTGACTCGCGTCCGCGCTCATCGCATCGAGGCTGCGTCCCTCCGCGTGCTGGATCGAGGTGCCGGCGGCGCGCGCCAGGCTCACGATCTCCGCTGCGCGCGCATCCTCGCGCCCGCGCTGGATCCAGATCTGACGCACGCGCTCGGGATGGCGCCGCAGGAGCCAGCGCACCGCATGCCAACCGTGGACGAGAGACTGTTCCGCCATCGAATCAAGGTCCCCGGCGCCTGGAGGATCGCGAGGCTGCGCGGCGTGCCGGAGTGGCCGAGGACTCCGTCGCGATCTCGAAGTCGAGGCGTCGCTCGCGCATGTCGACGCGCGTCAACCGCACCGCGACTCGCGCGCCCAGCTGGTACATGCGGCGCGTGCGACGCCCGGTCCAGGCACAACGCGCGGCATCGTATTCGAAGTAGTCACCCTCGAGCGTTGAAACGTGCACGAGCCCGTCCACCTGCAGGTTGGCGAGTTGCACGAACAGGCCGAATTCGACCACACCGCTGATCACGGCCTCAAATTCGTCGCCCAGGTGGCCCCGCATGAAGTCGCACTTGAGATAAGCCATGACGTCGCGCGCGGCATCGTCCGCGCGGCGCTCGCGCGCCGAACAGTCGCGGCCCAACTGCTCCATGGCGGCGGTCGAGTAAGCGAAGGATTCGCGCCGCCCGCCACTGAGTGCGTAGCGGATCGCGCGGTGCACGAGCAGATCCGGGTAGCGCCGGATCGGCGAGGTGAAGTGCGCGTACTCGCTCAGGCCGAGGCCGAAGTGTCCGATGTTGGTGGGCTGATACACGGCCTGCGGCAATGACCGGATGATCAGGCTCTCGATGAAGGCGGCATCGGGACGCCCGGCAATCAGCGCGGTCACCTGCCGGAGCTCCCGCGTGCCGATGCTCTCGGCGAAGCGCACACCGACGCCCAGGGCACGCAGCATGCGCTGCAACTCGGTGACTTTGCGCGGCTCGGGCTCGCCGTGCACGCGATACAGCGTTGAGAACTTGCGCCGCTTCAAGAAGCGCGCGGCTTCAATGTTGGCCGCGATCATGCACTCCTCGATGAGCCGATGCGCGTCGTTGCGGGCGTGCACGTCGAGCGCAGCGACACTGCCATCCGCCGCAATGCGTACTTTGACTTCCGGCGCATCGA
>DATBIF010000217.1:0-2865 GCA_036557045.1 Steroidobacteraceae bacterium | reverse complement strand
GAATCGCTCCAGAAGGATCCCCGGCTGCGGCCTGGTGCAAGCGAAGTCATGTACCGGCTGAATCTGGCGCACGATTCGACGGTCGTCACGGCGCTCGCAAGCGTCACGGTTGCGCCGGGCAAACCTGCCACGAACGCGAACATCGTCGGGCGCGAGCAGGAGCTCGATGGTCTCCTCCAGGAATTCGACCAGGCCCAACGCGGACGCGGACGACTGGTCGTCGTCTCGGGCGAAGCCGGCGTCGGGAAGACGACACTCATCGAAACATTCGTCCGGCACCTCGAGGAGAGCGGCGAAGCGGTCCGCATCGGGCGCGGACGATGCTCGGAGCGGCTGGCTGGAAGCGAGGCCTACTTGCCCGTACTCGAAGCGCTGGACAGCCTGCAGCGCAACGAGCAGCTCGGAAGTCTGTCGCGCGTGATTCGAGCGCTGGCGCCGAGCTGGTACGCGCAGATCATGCCGCCGGCGCCGAACGACTCGTCCGCCGCCCGCCTCGCAGCCGACACGCTCGGCGGCTCGCAGGAGCGTCTCAAGTTCGAGATCTGCGCGCTGCTCGAAGAACTCGGGCGCCTCAATCCGGTGGTGCTCTGGTTCGACGACGTGCACTGGGCGGATCCGTCGACGATCGATCTCATCGGCTACGTCGCTCGACGGTTGAACGGCATGCGCGTCATGATCATCGCGACGTGCCGCCAGTCGGCGCTGGCGCTGACACGTCACCCGTTTCTGCCGCTCACCCAGGAGCTGGTCGGACACGGCGAGTGCCGGGTCATCGTGCCCGCGTTGCTCGACGGCGCGGCGGTCGAGCGCTACGTGGCGGCGCAGTTTCCGGAACACACGTTTCCGGAGGGATTCGCCAAGGTGATCGCGCGGCGAACCGAGGGGAATCCGCTCTTCATGGCGGACCTGCTCCGCGATCTGCGGCAGCGTCTGATCCTCCGTCAGCAGAACGGCGCGTGGGCGATGGCCGGGGATCTGACCGCGCTGGAGCGTGCGTTCCCGGAGTCGGTCCGCAGCCTGATCCAGCGCAAGATGGATGCCCTCGAGGATGCCGATCGCCGCCTTCTCGGGGCCGCGGCCATTCAGGGCGGTGATTTCGACTCGGCGGTTCTTTCGTCGGTCCTTCAACTCGACGAGGAAGACGTCGAGAATGCACTCGAACGCCTGGAGCGGGAGCATGCGTTGGTGCGCTTCATCGAGGAGGCCGAGGCCGGACACCGCCAGCTGACGCTGCGCTACCGGTTCGCGCATCACGTGTATCACCAGGCGTTCGCGGAATCGGTCCGCGCCACTCGTCGCGTCGCGCTGAGCCGCGCGATTGCGGAGCGGCTGGTCGCGCGCGCCAGCGGCATCGGCGACGGCGCCGCGGACATCGCGATCCTGTTCGAGACCGCCCGCGACAATCTTCGCGCCGCCGAGTATTTCAACAGGGCGGCGCTCGCCGCCGCAAAGCTGTATGCGCATGGCGAGACCGCACGGCTTGCGCAACGCGGCCTCGCGCTGCTCGAAGAAGAGGCCGACACGCCAGAACGTGCGGCGGTTGAACTCGATCTTCAGATGACCTATGGCCTCGCGATCAAGACGAGCCAGGGCTATGCGGTGCCAGGTGTCGGCCGGGCGTATGCGCGTGCGCATCAGCTCTGCGCGAAAGTCAACGATCCGCGGCGTGTGATTCCCGTCCTCATCGGACTCTCCGCTCACAACATCGTCGCCGGCGACATCACGACAGCGCGGGACATTGCGCTGGAGATGAACGCGCTGTTCCAGCGCATCGGCGATCCGAACCTGCAGATGATCGGCGAATGGTCCCTGGGGGCCGCGCACTTTCATCTCGGCGAGGTGGAGAGCGGCCACCAGCATCTGACGCGCGGGCTGGAGCTGTACGATCCGTCGTTTCACAATCCGCGCGTATGGCAGATTGGGATCGACCCGGGCATCTTCTGCCGGTGCGAACTGTCCCGCACGCTTACGCTTCGCGGTTTTCCTGATCAGGCTCTCCGGCACGCCCAGCAGGCGGTCGCGGAAGGCCGGGCGCTCGAACATCCGCAGGTCGTGGCGTTCGGGCTCCTGTTCGAGATC
This sequence comes from Steroidobacteraceae bacterium, assembly GCA_036557045.1. Classification (GTDB taxonomy): domain Bacteria; phylum Pseudomonadota; class Gammaproteobacteria; order Steroidobacterales; family Steroidobacteraceae; genus DATBVX01. Next base: position 786 of record DATBIF010000217.1, on the reverse strand, counting down.
TTCGTTCATCTCGCCCGGCGGGATGCCACCGAAGTGCTGCGAGCCTACCAACAACTCGAGGACATCTGTTCGGCACGCGGCATCGCCCAGGAACTGCAATGGGCCGCGCCGCTTCGCGATCGCGCGCTCGTCGACATGGGTCAGGTCGATCGAGGCGTCGCGCAGATGGCGGAGTCGCTGCAGGCGCACACCATCACGCGATCGGCGCTGCTCAGGCCCTACTATCTCGTGCTCTACGCCGGCTCGCTCTTACGAGCGGGACAGCTCGACGACGCGCAGCGTGCGCTCGACGAGTCCGCGCAGTTTGCGCGCGACACCGTCCAGCACGCCTACGATGCCGAACACGCGCGCCTCCAGGCGGAAGTCTTTTCGGCGGGCGGCCGCGCGGACGCGGCCGAACAGTCTCATCGGCACGGCCTCGACATCGCCCGCCGCCAGGGCACGCGATGGCTGGAACTTCGGTCCGCTCGCGCCTACGCGAACTTCCTTGCCGGGGCCGGGCGCATCGCGGAGGCTCGGGCGGTTCTGGAGCCAACCTACGCCTCAATCACCGAAGGCCACCAGGCCTTCGATATGGTCGCCGCCGACGCCTTGTTGAAGACCCTGAACCAGCCGTAGCAGGCGCCACCAACCCCGGCAGCCCTTTCTCCGTCCAAGCCAAAGGCGCAGTCCGTGAGGTGCCTTTCCGTCGGTGCAAGCTGGCGCCTGTGGAGATGAAGCGATGAGAGTTCTCCTGCAAGACCTGGGTTATGCATTCCGCCAATTGCGCAAGACTCCGGGCTACAC
>DATBIF010000216.1:0-2428 GCA_036557045.1 Steroidobacteraceae bacterium | reverse complement strand
TTGCTGGCCTTGCAGGCCTCGAGAAGCGCCTTGCGCTCGTCATCGGAAAGGTAACGGATAACGCCGGTGCTCTCAGGTCCTTTGCCCACGCTGAGAACCGGATTTGCGGGCAGCCACTGGAGCTCCTTCCACGCCCATTTGCACACGGCCGACAGCGCTGCCAGGTATCGATTGACGGTAGCCTGGGTGACCGGTTTGCGCTTGTCGCCCGATCCAACCGTGCGCGCCAAGAGCTGTGACCGAAAGCCAGCGATCGTCTGGGGCGTCAGCTTATCGAGCGTGACGAATCCGGCATGTTCCTTCCACCATGCCAGCGTTCGCTTGACGTTGCGCTCGTCGGCTCTGCGCTCTCGAATTGGCAGCTGCTCGGCGATGAACTTGTCGATCAACTCGGCGAGCGTCCGGCGTCGGTCGGCCGTGGTTGGCACGTAGAGACCATGGCCGAGATCCGACTCGATCTTCTTTGCCCATAACTCTGCGTCCGTCTTGCGCCTGAAGGTCCGAACGCGTTCGGCTTCGCCGCGCAACCGCACGCGGACGCGGTAGGTGATGCCTCTGGGACCTTCCCGCTTGTCGATGCTGGCCATCTTTGGACACTCTTGGAACGCGTGGCCCAAGAGTGGTCCAAGATTCTGCTCTTTATCGATGATTTAGTCTAGATAATCGACTAACATATTGTTTTTATTGGTGCCGGGAGAGGGACTCGAACCCTCACGGTATCGCTACCGGCGGATTTTGAGTCCGCTGCGTCTGCCGTTCCGCCACCCCGGCTGGAGAACTCACGCATTGTAAACGGGCACGCCCCGGCCAGCCACGAGGCCAACCGTTGCCGTCCCGAGCGCGCAGCCCTGTCCTCGGGGACAATTTCGGCACCGGCCGCGCCGGTGGACCATGGCAGGCTCGACCGTCGAAACGATGCCCATGAACGCGATTTCGTGGTCCGGCGTGCTGCTGCGGGTGCTGTTCGCGCTCGCACTCGTGCTGCTGACATTCAACCCCAGCGGATGGTCCTTCTATCATTGGATCAGCGCGCCGCCCGCGGGCATCACGGCCGAGAAGGCCTTTGCGGGCGTGGCGCTGTTGATCGGCTGGGTGATCTGCCTGCGCACCGCGTTCGTGGCGCTCGGGTGGATCGGCGTCATCCTGGCAGCGGCGCTGCTGGCCGCGTTCGTGTGGGTGCTGCTCGACCTGCACGTGCTGCAGTCGATCGGCTCGACCGCGATGCTGTGGATCGCGCTGGTGATCGTGGGCGTGATCCTCGGCATCGGACTGTCGTGGTCGCTGCTGCGGGCGCGCACGACGGGTCAGATCGAGACCCAGTGAGGCGCGCGGCCCAACCGGTGGTGCTCACGCCGGGTGCAGCTTCCGCGGGAAGAGCATGCGGAAGAAATCGCGCGTCCTCGCGGTGAGGTTCTTCGCCTGCGGCCGCAGCAGATGGGCGTCGGCGACGAGCACCTTGGCGTACACCGCCTCGTACACGCGCTTGACCACACCGGGCGCGACCATCTCGCGGTCGTAACCGGGCGTGATGCCGACGAGGCTCCATTCGAATGCCTCGAACGTCCGCTGCACGTGCGGCGCGTTCAGGGTCGCCATTCCGTAGGCGAATTCCATGTGCAGCGCGCGGCCGATCGCCTCCGCGAGCAGCGGAAACGTCCGGCTCAGGCCCGCGCCGCGATGCGCCGGGGCAACGACGCCGAGGCGCGCGTAGAGCGACAGGGCGTCACGGTCGCGTTCGCACGAGCACAGTCCCGCCAGCTCGTCGCCTTTGCGGATGAGCACGACCAGGATGTCGCGATTGGGCGTGTCGGAGAACGAGACTCGGCTGCGCAGGAACGCCTCGCGCGAGAAGCAGCTCGCGCTGCCGACTTCGATCGCGGGAAACCACGCCCTGACCGCGGCGACGAATTCGGGAATGTCGGATCGGCGGAGCAGCTCCAGCCGGTAACCGCGCAACACCGGCACCGCGGCGACGATCTTCGACAGGCCGGCCCAGTCGATGCTCGCGGCCGGTGATTCATCCGTTCCGATCGCCTTCATCGCGTGAGCACTGCCCATTCGATGCGCGAGCGCGTTGTGCGCCTGGGCGCGGAACCATTCTCCTGAAAGTGCCATTGCGTTCTCCCTTGATGGCATTTGCGACGGCGCGCATCGTCGCGCACGCGTTGCGGCGCGTCACGCGACTGCTCCGGCTGTGCCTCGTCGAGGATTCGCGATCGCGCGATAGGCCGCATGAGGCAGGCCGGCGCGCCACGCCGTCTGCGCAGCCGCGAGACTTCGCCGCGGCTAACGTAGCGTGAGGATGTCGCACGGAGACTTCGCGCGGGGCGCGTTCCTGTTTCATTTGTGGCAGCGGCGGCCCGACGAGGCCGCTTTGCTTCGCGCCACTCGACGTGCCGTCGCCGGGCATTTCCACCGCCGCCGACAC
>DATBIF010000215.1:0-5439 GCA_036557045.1 Steroidobacteraceae bacterium | reverse complement strand
CACCTATCGGAACGAGGACACTGCGCCGGTTTCCGACAGCGGACCGCTCGCCCTCGAAGACGGCGACCGCTTGCGCATGGGCGATTACGAGCTGGTCGTCACGATCGATGCCGTCAACGATTTTCCGCCCGAGAAGAGTGCCATCGTCGCGTACGATGGACTGGGCACTTCCGCGGCCCGCCAATCGACTGCGGGCGATATCGGTGCATCCCTGAATCTCGAATCGCTCCTGGCTCCGGAGTCGAGCGGCTCGCGCGCCAAGCCGGTGAACGCCTACGGCCAGGCCGTCGACCTGCCGCGCCTCAGCTCTGCGCAGGCGTCGAAGGCCAAGCCGAAAGTCGCGCCCAAGGCGCAAGAGGAAGTGCCGTGGAATCTCTCCACGCGCCGACGCGTCGAGCCTGGCAAGACTCCGCCGAAGCGTCTCGAAGCGGAGTCGACCGCTCGGCCGAGCGCGGAGCCTGCATCGGCTGCAGCCGCCGATCCTCTCGCGGGCCTGCAGGCGCTGTGTCGGGGCGCGGGTATCGACCCGTCCAGCCTCCCCGCTCCGCTTCAGTCGCAGATCCTGCCGCTCGCCGGCCAGATCCTGCGTGAGCTGGTGATGGGCCTGATGGAGATCATGCAGGTGCGCGCCGAGCTCAAGAACCGGTTCCGCATCAGCCAGGAAACCGTGCAGGCCACGGATAACAACCCGCTGCGTTTTTCCGCCGGCGTCGAAGAGGCGCTGGTCAAACTGTTCGAGCAGCAGGGCAATCGTTATCTCGGTCCGGTCGAGGCGGTGCGCGAGAGCCTGCGCGAGATCCGCTTCCACGAGCAGGCGGTGGTCGGCGCGATGGGTGCAGCGTTCGACGATTTCCTGCAGCGCCTCGATCCCGCGGAGCTGCAGGAGCGCTTCGATCGCGGCAAGCGTGGCGGATTGCTGGGCGCGGCGAACAAGCTCAAGTACTGGGATCTTTACGGCGAGCTCTACCACACCCTCAAGCAGAACCCGAAGGACGATTTTCCGCACACCTTCGTCGAGCGGTTTGCACGCGCCTACGAAGAGAAGATCGCGGAGCTTACCAATCGCCGCGCGCGCACTGCGCCGGCCGCAGAACCCGCCGAGACGCCGCGCAGGCGCGCCTCGCGCAAAGAATAGCCCGGCTGAGAACTACCCTGTCGGACGCGCGGATGGTCGATCCATGCCGCCGTCCTCCGCAGCAGTCTCTGTGCGTCCTGTTGCCGGTTCATGCGTTGCCAGGCCGACGCCGGGATGATCGCCGACTCGCAATTGAGGAGCGTCACCGCGGCGTCGGCGCCGGCGAGCTCCGGGCGTAACTTCACCATCCAGTCCGCGGCACGAGCCGGTTGATCGACGATCAGCGCGATCTGCGCGGCGGTGCGGATCAGGTAGTCCTCGTCGGGATACTGCTGCACGATCCGCTCGAAAGCGTGGAGCGACTCCACGTACCTGCCCTCGATACTCGGCAACCAAGCGCCCGCCGCCCGTGGTCACGGTTTCAACTCACGTGCGCGCAGGCAGCATTCAAGGAGGCCCGCCGTGACCTCGCGCATCACCTTGCGCATCTCGTCGTACGGCGGGTGGAAAGGCGTCACGGCGCGGCTGCGGCCCCATTCCATCGTGAACGCGATGATCTTGCCCTTCTTCGCATCGACCAGGTGGCGGCTGTACGCATAGTCGTCCGTGGACGCCGCTGTCGGGTACAAGCCGACCGATTGCTGCACCCGGTACCGACGGCCACGCACGCGTTCAATGGCGGCGGCGATGTGGCGCCCCATGCGTAGCGCCTTGCGCTGATCGCTCCGCGATATGTGCTCGCGGTAGACATTGTCGTGAATGAGGCCGCGCTTGCCATCGTAGCTGCGGTTCCTGAAATTCATGCGGGGGTCGTGCGACTGGTTGTCGTCGGACCCCCAGCTGTACAGGATCGTTTCGCCGTAGCTGTGCAGGTCGATGAGATAGCGAATGTTCGGAAAACGATCCAGCAGCCAGATGACGTTGCGCGTCTCGGGTTCGGAGGCTGCGCGCGTGCCGACGTAGGTTTCGTAGTCGCCGGGGTTGCGCGAGCTCTGCACCGTGCCGGGAGCGAAGTGACGCTCGAAGTGCCACAGGAAGGGAAAATTGCGGTTGAGATCGACGCCGATGCTGCGGTGACTGCGGCCGCGCGGCGCGGGTCGCCGGTTCTTGCGCCACATCGGGTGGCGCTCCATGCTGAAGCGCCGGCCGTCCGGGTTGACCTGCGGAAGCAGGATCACGTCCATGTTCTCGACGATGCTGCGGATCCGCGCCGCGCTGAAGAGCTTGCTGCCGAGGCGCACGCTCTTCTTGTCGCGATAGGCGCGCAACAGTCGCATCGCGAAATACACCAGGATATCGGGGCTGCCCCACTCGCGCCCGTGCACGCCGCCGATGAAGCACACCGCGGGCCGGCGCTTGCCGCTCCGCGCGCCGATGCGCACGGCGTGGCAACGGCGCTTTTCCCAGGTCAGGTTTGGCAGCGCGATACGCTCGAAATAGGCGCCATGATTGCGCTCACCGAGCACGATCGCCCGTTCGACCTCGTCGGCCGTGAGATAACCGCCGCCCCATATGACGTCTCCGTAGCGCCCATGCCGCAGGCGCTTGGCGACAGCCGCGCGACCCTCGGCCTGGCGCTGGCGCGCGTGCGCGTCGATGAGTTCGATGCGCTTGACCGCGTAACCCTGGCGCTCCACCCAGGCGATCTTCTCCGCGGGCAGGTAGGCATCCACGACGATGCCGTGCTTGGTCTCGCGGTAGCCGACGACGACCACGCGGAGCTTCGCTCCGAGCGCACTCAGATGCCGACGATCCCGGCCGGTGATGGCGACGTGAAAGAGCGACATGGGTGGGTAAGCGGCGGAGGTGGCGGAGAGGGTGGGATTCGAACCCACGTGGGGCGCAATGCCCCCATCGCATTTCGAGTGCGCGCCGTTATGACCGCTTCGGTACCTCTCCGCTGGTCTCAAACCCCGGCAAAGGATACGCAGCGCACGCTGTGTGCGACGCGTACGACGGGGCCCGGGGCGGCGCGGTATTCTACATGAAGCCCGGATGGAATGAGCCCGCAACGCTGAATGTCGAATTTCGTCTTACAGCGTACGACCGCGATCCAGTTCGCCGGTGCGGCCGTGTTGTGCCTGCTGCTCGGCACTTGCCAGCGCGTGCCGTCGACGCTGGAGCAGATCCTGGCGTCCGGGCAGCTGCGCGTCGTCACGCGCAATAGCCCAACCGCGTATTACATCGGTGCCAACGGCCCGGAGGGGCCGGAATACGACCTGGTGCGGCAGTTCGCGCACGAGCTCGGCGTCGCGCTCTACATCTATACGGTGCCTGCCTTCGCTGATATCCGCTCGCAGCTCGCGAGCGGGCGCGCGCACCTGGCCGCCGCCGGGCTCACGATCAACGATGCCTGGGGCGACTCGGTGCTGTTCGGCCCGCCTTACCAGCAGGTGCGTCAGCACCTGATCTACAAGCAGGGCCGGCCCAAGCCACGCTCGCTGCGCGAGATCAACGGCTCGCGGCTCGAAATCACGGCGGGAAGCCCGCAGGCGGAAACGCTGCGCCTGGTGCGTGAGCGGCTGCCCACGTTGTCGTGGGTGGAACGCCGGCGCGGCGATTCAGTGGAGCTGCTCGGCGATGTCGCGGACCGCTCCATCGACTACACCATCGTCGATTCCACCGAGTTCGCACTCGGGCGAAATTTTCACCAGGAAGTGCGCGTCGGCTTCGACCTGATGGCGGGCGAATCGATCGCCTGGGCGATGAACGCGCGCGACGACAGCCTGCAACGGCGGGTCGACGCCTTCTTTCGACACATGACGCGGGGTGGTCAGCTCGCCGCCATCCTCGATCGCTACTACGGCCGCTCGAATCGCTTCGACTATGTCGGCGCACGCGAATTCATCCGCGACGTGCAGGCGCTGCTGCCGACCTATCGCAAGTGGTTCGAGGAAGCCGCGGTCAAGATCGGCGAGGACTGGCGGCTGATTGCGGCGATTGGCTACCAGGAATCGCGCTGGGACCCGACAGCGGTTTCGCCCACCGGCGTGCGCGGCCTGATGATGCTCACCGAGGACACGGCCGAACACCTCGGTGTCCCGGATCGCACCGATCCCTACCAGAGCATCATCGGTGGCGCGCGTTACTACGCTTCCATTCGAGCGAAGATCCCGGCTCGGATCGCTGAGCCCGATCGGACGTGGCTCGCCCTCGCCGCCTACAACGTGGGCTACGGCCACCTGGAAGACGCGCGCATCCTCACCCAGTTGCACCATCGCAACCCCGACTCGTGGCAGGACGTCCGCGCATTCCTGCCGTTGCTCGCCCAGGAGTTCTGGTACACGCAGACCGAGCGTGGCTATGCGCGCGGCTGGGAGCCGGTCCGCTACGTCGACAACATCCGCAGCTACCTGGACATCCTGGAGTGGGTCGCCGCCGACAGCGGACCGACCACGGCCGCGAACGAACCTCCTGCTAAGACCCCCAGCGGTGCCGTAAACTAGGCGCCCATGCCGTCATTTGCCGCGAAGCTGGAACAGGCCTGGTCCCACGCTGGCAGCATGCTCTGTGTCGGGCTCGACCCCGATCCCAGTCGCTTCCCCGCGGAGTTCACCGGCCCAAGAGCCATCTTCCGCTTCAACCGCATGGTCATCGATGCGACCGCGGACCTGGTCTGCGCCTTCAAGCCGCAGATCGCGTTCTACAGTGCCTGCGCCGCGGAGACCGACCTGGAGCTCACGATCGAGCACATCCGCTCTCGCGCGCCTCACGCGCTGGTGATCCTGGATGCCAAGCGCGGCGACATCGCGAGCACGAGCGAGATGTATGTGCGCGAAGCTTTCGATCGGTACGATGCCGACGCGGTCACCGTCAATCCGTTCATGGGCATGGATTGCGTCGAACCCTTCCTCGAGAGACCGGAGCGCGCCGCGATCCTGCTCTGCAAGACTTCGAATCCAGGCTCGTCGCTGATCCAGCACCAGCGCATGGGTCACCGCCTCGTCTACGAGACCATCGCTGAGCTCGCGGAACAGGCGTGGACGAAATCGCGCAACGCCATGATCGTGGTCGGCGCCACGTTCGCGGAAGAGATGCGCGCGATTCGCAAGATCGCGCCCACCATCCCGTTCCTGGTGCCCGGCATCGGCCAGCAGCAGGGCGATGTCCGCAAGGTGCTGGAGAACGGCGCCGACGCCAACGGTCGCGGGCTCGTGATCTCCTCGTCGCGCTCGATCACCTACGCCGGCGACGTGAGCCCGGCGGCGATCCGCGCCGCTGCCTCTGACGCGGCGGAAAAGATCCGGCTCGCCGCCACCGCAAAGGCGTAAGACCCGCTCGAAACGGAAGCGCTCCGCTTGCCAGGCGCGAGCGCTGTGCGCCCTACTCGCGCCGGCGTTCGAAGAACCGGCGCAACAGCGCTG
>DATBIF010000214.1:0-2652 GCA_036557045.1 Steroidobacteraceae bacterium | reverse complement strand
GCGAGCTTCCAGTTGCTCTTGATCGCATAGTTCTGCTTGTGCGCCACCTTGGCGCGATCGAGCTGATACGGCGCGAGCGGCGCCGCGAGATCTCGCTCGAGCGCATCGAAAGGCACCGGATTCGTATCGAAGTTGATGAAGATCATCCCGGCCAGCACGTTGACGTGCAGGCGGTACAGGCCGTGACGCGACTTGTCGAACCCTTCAGGCATGCGGCTCGCGGCGAGTAACGAGCCATCGAGGTTGTACGTCCAGCCGTGATAGCGACAGGTGAAACGGGTCTCGTGCCCGGTCAGGGCATCGCAGATCTGCGAGCCGCGATGGCGGCAGACATTCACGAGCGCATTGATCTGGCCATCGCCCGCTCGAACGACGATCACCGACTCCCCCGCCATTTCGAACAGGAAATAGTCGCCGCGCTTGGGGATCTGGCTCTGGTGCCCGGCATAGAGCCACGACTTCATGAAGATGGCGCGGATCTCCTCTTCGAAGATCTGCGGGTCGTGGTAGACCTCGCGAGGGAGGCTGTAGCCGCTGCGATACTCTTTGATCACGCTGTTGAACGTCTGGCTCATCGTCTTCCACCTGGGCAAAACTCGGGTGCCGGGAACCGCGGGCGAGAGGGTATCACTCCGCGTGCGCGGATCGCAGCGGCCAGCGCACTTTTCCGCCGCGCCAGTCCCTCAGGATCTCCCGCGCGGCATTGAGCCCGGGCATGCCGGTCACGCCGCCGCCGGGGTGCGTCGACGAGCCGCACATGTAGAGGGCCGGGACCGGACTGCGATACGCGGCGAATCCGAGCACCGGGCGCGCGCTGTAGAGCTGATCGAGCGTGAGCCGGCCGTGGAAGATGTCGCCGCGCACGAGTCCGATCCTGCGCTCCAGGTCGAGCGGCGTGAGCGCCGTGCGCGCGAGGACCGCTCGCTTGAAGTTGGGCGCATAGCGAGTGACGGTGTCGATGACGAGGTCCGCCGCCCGCTCACGGCAGTCGTCCCACGAACTGCCGTCGGGCAACTCGGGGGCGAAGTGCTGGCAGAACAGGCTCGCGACATGTGCGCCCGGCGGCGCCAGCGAATCGTCCAGCGTCGACGGCAGATGCATCTCGATCGCCGGCTGGCGCGCCCAACCGAGTTGGCGCGCGTCGTTGTACGCGTCGTCGAGATAAGGCAGCGACGGCGCGATGATGATGCTTGCCTGGTGTTGTTCGGCGAGCGCAGTTCCCGGCATGCAGGTGAAGTTCGGGAGCTCCGACAGGGCGACATTCATCCGGAACGTTCCGGACCCTGACTTCCACTGAGCGATGCGCTCGGCGAAATCCTCGGGAAGTTCCTCGCGTGACACCAATTTTCCAAACAATAGCTGCGGGTGCACGCTCGAGACGACGCCGGCGGCGCTGAGCGCCTCGCCGCTCTGCAGCGTCACCCCGCAGGCTCTTCCATGCTCGATATCGATTCGCGCAACGGGTGAAGAAGTCGAGATCTCGACGTCGACCTCGCGGCAGGCCCGCGCCATCGCCTGCGTGATGGAACCCATCCCGCCGATGGCGTGTCCCCAGGCGCCGCGAATGCCGTTCACCTCGCCGAAGACATGGTGCAGGAGCACGTAGGCCGAGCCCGGCGTGTACGGACTCGCGTAGTTGCCGACGATCGAATCGAACCCCAGCAGACCCTTGAGCGCATCGCTCTCGAACCAGTCGTCGAGCATTTCACCCGCGCTGCGCCCGAAGAGGTTGAGGAGATCGCGCTGCGCGACGGCGCCGAGCTTGCGTATCTTGCGGCCGAGTGCGATGCCACGAAAAAGGTCCGCGAGCCCGCCGTTCGCGTCGAGCGGTGTTTCGAGCAGCACCGAGCGCACCAGGTCCACGAGGCGGTCCATGCGCCCGTGATAGGCATGCAGCCGCTCCGCGTCACGCGCGGAAAAGCGCGCGACCTCCGCGCGCGTGCGGCGCGCGTCCTTGTCGACGATGAGGTACTGCGAGTCGCCCTGCGGAGCGAAGTACGAGAGTGGACGGATGACGATGCGCAGGCCGTGGCGCGCGAGATCGAGGTCGGCAATCACCTGCGGATGCAGCAGTCCCACCGAATAGCTGGCGACCGAATTGCGAAAGCCCGGATGAAACTCCTCGGTGATGGCCGCGCCGCCCACGATCGGGGCTCGTTCGAGCACGCGCACGCGCCGCCCTGCCCGCGCGAGATAGAACGCGCAGACCAGCGCATTGTGGCCGCCGCCGACCAGGAGAAAATCGTATTGAGCCATGTCCCCTTCGAAGCACTGCCGGGACCGCCAGTCTGCCCGAGCGATGCAGACGGAGGGAAGCAGCGCTGCGAGCGAAGCTCGGCGGTCCCCCAAAGGAAGAAGGCCGCCCGGAGGCGGCCTTCAGCGCTGCGATCCCGCACGCTCGCTCTCGACTCAACCCTTCCATTGGTCGTTGTGCTTCTTCTTGTACACGCGCTTGCTCTGGTGATTCTCGGCACTCTGCACGCGCTGCTGTTCTTTCGCCGTGATGTGCCCGTTCGCCGCGGCATTCGCCTGGTCGCGAGCGTCACGTGCCTGGCCGCGCTCCAGCGTCCCCACTTCACGGTTGGTGAGTGAACCATTCTTGACGCCGTTCTGGATGCGCTTTTCCTGGTTCACGTCGCGCTGTACGTCGGC
>DATBIF010000213.1:0-4105 GCA_036557045.1 Steroidobacteraceae bacterium | reverse complement strand
GAGTACTGCGCAATCAGCTTCCTGGAGCGCTGCGTGAACGCGGCGTCGTCCTTGTCACTCCACCAGTCAGTGAGCGAGCCGTCGGGGCCGAACTTGCGGCCCTGGTCATCGAAGCCGTGGCCGATTTCGTGGCCGATGCCGGCGCCGATCGCGCCGTAGTTGACGGCCGGGTCGGCGTTCGGATCGAAGAATGGCGGCTGCAGGATCGCTGCCGGGAACACGATCTCGTTGTTGAGCGGGTTGTAGTAGGCATTGACCTCCTGCGGGAGTATTCCCCACTCGGTGCGATCGACCGGCTGGTCCAGCCGGTTGAGCTGGTAGTCCAACGCCCACACCTGTGCGCGCTTCACGTTGCCGATCAGGTCACCACGCTTCACTTCGAGCGTCGAGTAGTCCTTCCACTTGTCGGGATAACCGATCTTGGTGGTGAAGGCGGCGAGCTTGTCCTGCGCACGCTTCTTGGTCTCGGGCGTCATCCAGTCGAGCGCCTCGATCCGCACCTTCAGGGCCGCCAGCAGATTGTTGACGAGCTCCTGCATCTTCGCCTTCGACTCGGGCGTGAAGTATTTCTCCACATAGACCTGCGCCACCTGCTCGCCGAGCGAATCGTTCACCTGGTCGACGCCGCGTTTCCAGCGCTCGCGCTTCTTCGGCTGGCCGCGCAGCGTCTGGCCGTAGAACGCGAACACGGCGTCATCGAAGCGCACGGGCATGAAGCGCGCGTGATCCGTGAGGTAATGGACCGTGAGGTAGGCCTTGAGCGTTTCGAGATCGGTGGTGCCGACCAGCCTGGCGATGTCCCTGATGGCATCGATTTCGCTCAGGACGAAGTCCTCGCGCTGTCCCAGCCGGCCCGGCTCGAGGAAGGCCTGCCAGTCGAATCCCGGCGCTTGCGCGAGCAATTCCTTCTTGGTGCGCGGGTTGTAGTTCAGCTCCACTTCGCGCTGCTTCTCGATCGGCCACTGCGCCTGCGCGACGGCGGTCTCGAACGCCATGACAGCCGTGGCATGCTTCCTGGCGTCGCCGTCGTTCACCAGCGTCAGCATCTGCTCCAGGTACGCGAGGTACTTCTCCCGGAAATCCTTCAGCCGTGGATCGTCCTTGATGTAGTAGTCGCGGTCCGGCATTCCGAGCCCGCTCTGGTTGATGTACACGCCGTAGACGTTCGGGTTCTTGAGATCAGGAATGAACTGGAGAGCGAAGGTCGAATCGAAGCCCGGCGAGCCGAAGAGCGTCGCGATGTCCGCCAGCGAGCGCGCGTTGCGGATGCGATCGAGATCCGGCTGAACCGGCTTGAGGCCCGCCGCCTCGATGGCGTCCATGTCCATGAACGTCGCGTAGAAATCGCCGATTTTCTGTTCCGGAGTGCCGGGCGCGGACGGCTTCGCCGCTGCCGCCTCGATGATCTCGCGCACCCGCTTGCGGGTGACCTCATCGAGTATCACGAAACTGCCGTAGCTGGTGCGATCCTCGGGAATCGTGAAGGTGTCGTACCACTGGCCGTTGGCGAAGCTGAAGAAGTCATCGCCGGGCTTGACGCTCAGCTTGCGCGCCGACAGGTCGACGCCGAAGTCGCCTATGGACGGGGAAGAGTGGGCCGCAGCCGCGGTATCCGGAGCGGCAACGCCAACCGAGCACAGGACGAACGAAACCAGGACGCCAGCGGTCAGACTGAACGCGGCCAGCAATTTTCGGGTCATGGCGGACAGGTCCCCTGCAGAAAGTGGCGCACATCCTACGTCAATAGCGGCGGCCGCTCCTCCTGCCCGAGTTCATCACCGGGACTCAGCCGTTCGGCGTTATTCCATTGTCGTTCGACCCGCTGATGAAGCACCATGGGCTCCGGAGCACGCATGTCTCAAGCAAGCGACTGGGTATTTCCGGAACAGCTCCGGCCACGCGCCGCAGACCTGTCGTTCGACCTGGCGTCCGCCATGCGATCGGTGGTGCAGTTGCGCGCGGAGATTCCCGAGGATGCGTTCACGGCCGCCATCCTCGGGACCGAGCGTGTCGGTAACGCCGTGCTCGTTCGCCAGGACGGCCTGCTCCTCACCATCGGCTACCTGATCACCGAGGCGGAGAACATCTGGATCACCGACGGCGATGGCAACGTGATTCCCGGACATGCGCTCGCCTACGACGCGGCCACCGGGTTCGGCCTCGTTCTCCCGCTCGGGCGCCTGCAGTCGACGCCGCTGCCGCGCGGCTCCATTGCCTCGGTCGAGACAGGTTCCACGGTGCTTGCGATCAGTCACGGGGGCATCGGGCACGCGCTCGCGACGACGGTCATCGCCAAGCGCGAGTTCGCCGGCTACTGGGAGTACGTGCTCGACGAGGCCCTGTTCACTGCGCCCGCGCATCCGCATTGGTCCGGCGCGGCACTGCTCGATGCAGCGGGCAGGCTGATCGGTATCGGCTCGCTCCTGGTCCAGGAGCAGCAATCGGGCGACAAGACCGATGCCAACATGTTCGTGCCCATCGACCTGCTCGAGCCGATACTCGAGGAACTGTCGAGAACCGGTCGGCCCGCCCGTGCACCCCGGCCATGGCTCGGCATGTACACGATGGAGATGCAGGGACACCTCGTGGTCAGCGGACTCGCCGAGCAAGGGCCCGCCGCGCTCGCGGGCGTGAAGCTTGGGGATCTGGTGTTGCAGGTCGCCGGTCAGCCGGTATCAGGGCTTGCCGAGCTGTTCCGCAGCATCTGGCGCCTCGGCCCGGTCGGCACGGATGTGCCGCTGACGCTTGCTCGCGGCGAAGCGCAACCGCTGGTTCACGTGCGCTCAGCCGATCGAAACGACTTTCTCCGCAAGCCGCTGAGCCATTGAGGCTCGAGTTGCCCTAGGAAGCACTGGCCGCGAGCGGCTCGGGGCGCGCGCTCCAGGTCGTGTTCGCCTCGCCTGCGCTTCGCGCCAGGACGCGCAACTCCCGCGGACCCAGGCCGTGGTAGCGGCGCAGGCGCCGGATCAAGGTGCTGCGGTCGTCGAATCCCACGCGCTCGGCGATCTCCGCCACCGCCAGGTCGCTTCCCTGCAGAAGCCTTACAGCCGCGTCCGTGCGCCGGCGCTGCAGGTACTCGTGCGGGCTCAGGCCGTGCACGGCCTTGAACTCGCGCAGCATGTGGAACATCGACCAGCGCGCGGCGCTGGCGAGCTCGGACAACGTCAACGGCTGCTCGTAGGCGGAATGAATCAGATCGGTGACGCGCGCCACGCGCTGGAACATCTCGCGCCGCGTGCGCTCGCGAGCTCGCGTGAGCGCCGTCACCTGTCGCCCGGTCTCAGCCTCGTTGCGCAGCATGCGCTCCAGCAGGAGCAGCACGTGCTCCTCGTACCAGAGCGGCTCCTCGATCCCGTGCTCCAGGTGATGCGCGATGAAACGCATTACCGAAGCGATGGCCCGATGACGAGCGCGAATGTGCTCGAAGAACAGCGGGCGCTCGGTCTCGCCTGCGTCTGCCGGTGCGAGAATGGCGTCGGCGTTGCGCCCAATCGATTCGAAGGCCTGCGCCAGCAGCTCGGGGCTGAAATAGATGGCGAGAGCGCGGCCGCTCGTGCAGCGCCGGAAGCCGCCATTCAACGCATGACCGGAATTGAGGACGAGGAAGACTTCGTCGTCGAGTGCGATCGAACGCTGGTCGACCGACAGCGAGTAGCGACCATGCCAGGCGGCATGGATCGATGGCACGCGCGCGTCGGCCTCATAACGCGCGCGCCCGGCGGCGATCCAGTGCACCTCGGTGTCCCGCGTCGGCGCTCGCGGCGCCGCGTTGCCATGCGTGGCGCCGGCGAACTGGAATCGACGGATGCTCAGGCTCACTCAAGTCTCCCGCCCGCGAACTGCGGTCTGCCTGCGATCGCGTTGCGCCGATCGCACATGGCAGCAACGCTAAGCGCGAATTCGGGCGCGGGAAACGAAATTGCGTTGAAGCGGCGCCCGGGTGCTGTGAATGATCTGCGGACACTGTGAAGCGCCCGAAAAATGCGCCGAATGGAAGGCGGCGGGCGCGCGTTTGCGGCTAGGCGCGCTCGGCTTCGGGAGGCTGTTTGCCGACGCGCAACGCCCGTACCACCTGGGCAAGGTAGCGCTTGCTGATCGGAACTTC
>DATBIF010000212.1:0-5167 GCA_036557045.1 Steroidobacteraceae bacterium | reverse complement strand
AACGAGTTATGCAACCGTACCTGGTACCGGCTATCGTAGCGCGGGCTTTTGCACGGCACTTACCTTGCCCGCCTGAATTTCTACCCGTCCCGCCAGGAAGACGCCTTCCTGGATTTCGAGCGCATATAGAAGGAGTGTGGTGCCCCCTTCGGCCGCGCGCTCGGAGGTCGCGGGCCCGAGGATCTTCGTCACCTCTTCGGAAGTCATGCCGGCACGCACGCGATCCCAGTTGGCACTCACCAGCCACGGAGCCACTTTCGGCGGCGGCAGCGGCGCATTCTGCGCGGCCGCGGACACGGAGCGTTCGCTCGAGCGCATCGAGCCGCGCTCGAGCTGATCGATGCGACGCGATTGCGCCTGCAGCTCGCGCCGCAGTTGCTCGACATCGAGCTCGAGTTGACGCTCGCGCACGTCATCCGCCTGCACCAGGGCAGGCAGTCCGTTCAGGAGACCGATGAGCAACCAGGCGCGGCTCTGTCGCATGTCGTCAGCCGGATGCAGAGAACCCTATTGACCGTCACCCGCGCCGGAGTTGCACGTGGTCGTACTCCGCCAGGATGCTGCGATCGACTGCCTGCACGTCGTTGCAGCCGGTGAGCGCCAGCGACACGGTCAGCTCCTTGCGAATCAGGTCGAGCGCCGTGGTCACGCCCTCTCCGCCCAGCGCCGCCAGCGCATAGAGGAAGGACTTGCCGATCAGGCAGCCCCGCGCGCCGAGCGCCAGTGCGCGCAAGACATCCTGCCCGCATTGAATCCCGCCATCGAGGAGGACTTCGCGACGGCCCTGCACGGCTGCGACCACTTCGGGAAGCGCCGCGATGGTCGACCTCGCGCCGTCGAGCTGGCGACCGCCGTGATTCGACACCACCATCGCGTCCGCGCCCGTCTCGCAGGCGAGGCGCGCGTCCTCGGCGTCGAGCACGCCTTTCAGGATCAGCTTGCCCGGCCAGCGACTGCGCACCCAGTCGACGTCCTTCCAGCTCACCGTCGGATCGAACTGGGTGGCGATCCACTCGGAGAGCGTCACGAGACTGTCCGAGCCCGGCATACGGCCGGCGAGATTACCGAAGGTGCGACGCCCGCCGAACAACACGCTGAAGGCCCATGCGGGCCGCAGCGCGACTTCGATCGCATTACGCAAGGTGAGGCGCGGCGGTATCGCCAGGCCGTTCTTGATGTCATTGCGCCGTACTCCCTGCATCTGCAGATCGAGTGTCAGCACGATCGCCGAGCATTGTGCAGCCTGCGCGCGCGCGATGAGCTCCTCGTTGAAGCCGCGATCGCGCATCAGGTAGAGCTGAAACCAGAAGGGCTTCGTGACTGCGGCGCGTACATCTTCGATGGAGCAGATCGAAAGCGTGCTCAGGCAGAACGGCACGCCGAAGGCCTGCGCGGCACGCGCCCCGACGATCTCGCCGTCCGGGTAGAAGAGTCCCGTGAGACCGGTGGGCGCGATACCGACGGGCATCACGGCGGGCTCACCGACCAGCGTCGTGGCCAGGGATTGCGCGGAGACATCGATGGCGACGCGCTGGCGGAAGGCGATCGCCTCCAGATCCGCACGGTTGCGACGCAGGGTCACTTCATCGTAGGACCCGCGATCGGCGTAATCGAAGATGGCGCGCGGCACCCGCCGGCGCGCGTGCTCGCGCAGGTCCGCAATACTGGTGATGACTGCCACCCCTTCCCCCAATCATTCAAGCGCGCGCGACTGCATCCACGTGGTGGGCAATCACGGGCCGAAGCTCGACAGTTGCACCGCGCCTCCCGGCGCGCAGAGGCTCAATAGCGACGCGGGCGGCCGCCAGACGGCCCGCGGGATTTCTCCTGCGCCTCGTTGACCTTCAGCGCACGGCCTTCCATCTGGAAGCCGTTGAGGTTCTGCATCGCGCGTGCGGCATCGGAGCTGGGCATTTCCACGAAGCCGAAGCCCCGCGGCCTGCCGGTGTCGCGGTCGGAGATCAGAGTCACCGATTCGACGGTGCCGTGCTGTGCGAACAATGCGCGTACCGCAGCTTCGGTCGCCGAGAACGGCAGGTTTCCCACATAAAGTTTTGTCATGGTCTTCTCGCTTTGGGAGATGAGGCGGCCAAGAGATGCGTTGTGGAGGCAGTTTCCCGACCGCCGCGCACTTTATCCGGTTTGCGGCCAAACATCGAACCCGACCCCGGTGGGCCGGTGCCGACGTGCCGGGGTATCGGCCCGGGCGCGGTCCGCGGATGTCCGACAGAACCTGCGGGCTCATTGCACTTGCGCCAGGAAAGCCAGCCGGGGTATAAGATTTATGCAAGTAGTTACTTGTATATTGAGGGGAGCGCAGATGGTGACCTGGGCAATACTGGTTTTCGCTCTGGCCGCGGTGGCAGGACTGACCATGGCCATCGGCGTGTTCAAGGGCCGCACTCCGTCGGTGGGCGTCGCCGTGATCCATGGGGTGTTTGCAGCCACGGGACTCGTGCTGCTGCTGGTCGCGGTCTTCAACCAGGGTGCCGGCAATGCGGCGCGCTGGGCTCTGTACCTGTTCCTGATCGCGGCGCTCGGCGGGTTCACGCTGGCACTCGGTTATCACGCTCGCAAGCGCCCGCTGCCGACCGGGCTGGTCGCAGGCCATGCGTTGCTCGCCGTGGCGGCGTTCCTGATCCTGGTCGTGGGTGTCCTCGGCCTGATGTGATCATCGCTTGAAGCTGACTGATCATCCGCTGCATCCGGCCCTCGCTCACTTCCCGGTCGCCTTCTGGACGGCCGCGGTGGCAGCCGATGCCGCGGCACTCGTTACCGGCGACGGCGCGTGGTGGACCTGGAGTCATCACGCGCTCGTCGCCGGGCTTCTCACGGCCGCCGTCGCCCTCCTGGCGGGTGCCGGCGAGGCTTTCTTTCGGCGCATACCGCGCGAGGCGCGGCGCACGCTTGCCTTCCACATCACCAGCATGGTGGCGGCCTTCGCCCTGTTCCTGGCGAGTCTCGCGCTGCGCAAGCAGGTAGCCCCTTCGATGCTCGCACTCGTGTTATCCGCACTGGGGCTCGCGACCTTGGTGCTGGGAGGTTGGTTCGGAGGCTCGCTCGTGTATCGTTTCGGAGTCGGCACGCAGCACGCTCCGCCAGACTCTCCGGGATAATCGATGACGCACCCTGCCCCACCGGCTTCCGCCCGACCGTTTCTCGAGACTCTCAAGCGCAAGGGACCCGCCACGATCCGCGAGCTCTCACAGAGACTGCGCGTGACGTATGAAGCGGCGCGCCAGCAGGTGAACGCCCTGCTCGAAGGCGGTTGGGTAACGGCCGCTCCTCCCGCTGCCGTGGAAGCGGGACCCGGGCGGCGCCCGCAGCGCTATGTGCTCAGCGAAGCGGGCGAACACGCCTTCCCCAAGCACTACGATGCGCTCACTTCCGAGCTCGTGGCGACGCTCGCGGAGAGCTGCGGATCGAAGACTCTGCTGACGGTGCTCGAGCGCATGACCCAGGCGCGCGTCGAGCGCTGGCGCCCGGTATTGAGCCGGCTGCCGCTCAAGGCGCGCTTGCAGGCTTTGCGCGGTCTCTACGAAGAGGAAGACGCGTACATGGAAGTGAAGTGGCGTGGCAAGACACCGCTCCTGATCGAACGCAACTGTCCGTTCCTGCGCGTCGCGCGAGCGCATCCGGCGCTCTGTAGCGTCTCCGTGTGCACGCTGTCACGCCTGCTCGGCGTGCGCGTCGTGCGCGAGCGCCGCTTCCAGGACGGCGATGGGTGCTGCGTGTTCCGCGTCTGCGTCGACGAACCCCTGGCCACCGAGATGCCACTCGGCGTCGAGGAACCAAGACCTGCGTAGGGAACTCCCCGGCGTGGCGTCTTGCCGCGCCGACCTGTAAGGTACGCACCCGAATTTTCTCAACCGGAAGGGAGGCGAGCAGCGTGGCAACGCGAATCGCTCCCACAACGACACCATGCACTTCCGATCTCGCAGATTTGCCGTCGCCATCGCGACGCTCATGGCGCTCGGTATTGGCGCTACTCACGCCAAGGACGCCTCGCCCGAGGAATCCAAGGACAAGAACCCACAGGAAAGTGACAACCCGCGCCATCTCAAGGACGAGAAGCAGCTGAGCCAGGGCGCGATCACCATCGGCGGCCGCAAGCTCGCCTACCAGGCCGAAGCCGGAATCCTGGTCGTGCACCTGAAGGACCCGCTCGACGACGATCCCCCGCCGCCGGACAAGAATCCGCCTCCCCCGGAGCCTCCCGAAGCCGGCATGTCCTATGTCGCGTATTTCCAGGGCGCACAGGAGGATGCCCGGCGCCCGATCACGTTCGTTTTCAACGGCGGCCCGGGTTCGGCGACCGTGTGGCTACACATGGGCGCATTCGGTCCCAGGCGCGTGGTCACGCAGACCGATTCACACACGCCGGCGGCGCCCTATCGGATCGTCGACAACGAGTACAGTCTCCTCGACGCCAGTGACCTGGTATTCATCGATGCCCCGGGCACCGGATTCGGACACCTGCGTGGCCACGACAAGGAAAACGCGTTCTACGGCGTGGATCCTGACGCGCACGCGTTCGCCAATTTCATCGTCGAGTTCCTGTCGCGCCACGGGCGCTGGAATTCGCCGAAGTTCCTGTTCGGCGAGAGCTACGGGACGACGCGCTCGGCGGCGCTGGTGTACGTGCTCGAAACCCAGAAGCAGCTCGACTTCAACGGGGTGATCCTGCTGTCGCAGATCCTGTGCTTCGACAACAGTCCCGACGAGCCGCAGTACAACCCGGGCGTGGACCAGCCGTATGCGCTGGTGCTGCCGACCTACGCCGCCGCCGCCTGGTATCACCACAAGCTGCCGAACGCGCCGGCATCGCTCGATGCGTTGCTGCCCGAGGTCGAAGCCTTCGCGATGGGCGAGTACCTGCAGGCGCTCGCCGCGGGTAACCAACTGCCGGCGGAGCGCAAGACCGAGATCGCGACCAAGCTCCACGACTACATCGGGCTGCCGGTCGACTACATCCTGCGGGCGAACCTGCGCGTCAACGGCGGCGAGTTCGAAAAGGAGCTGCTGGGAAGCGACGTGACCACCGGGCGACTCGACTCGCGCTTTTCCGGCCCGACGATCGATCCGCTCAGCAAGGAAGCGGACTACGACCCGCAGTCCGCAGCGATCTCCTCGGCGTACGTTTCAGCGTACAACGACTATGTGCGCG
>DATBIF010000211.1:0-3883 GCA_036557045.1 Steroidobacteraceae bacterium | reverse complement strand
GATCCTTGAACGTCGCTTCTGAATAGAGCGCGCTGTAACGCTCAGCACTCACCGATGTGCTGCAGCTGTAACCGGTGGACGTGTGCTTGCAGCGCTGCTGCGACCAGCGTGCTTCGCGAAAATCCCGCGTGGCGCTGGTCGCACTCCAGGCAATGACCTCGCGCGGCTTGCGATCCGACTGCACGTTGACCTGCAGAGCACTCGCCCTGGGGTCCCATGACCACGAGAGCTCCGGCAGCGTCTGGCCGCGTGCCGAATAGAGGAACAACGCGCTCAGGCTCCCGATCAGCCGATCCACGTCGCGCAGCCCGTGTCCCTGGTTCGGCATGTAGAGCACGCGCTTGGGCTCCTGCAGATCGTCCCAGTACAACTTGAGCGCGTCGAGCGGCCAGTACCGATCATTGGTGCCGAGCAGGATCAGCTTCGGTTGCGCGAGGCTCGTGCGATAACTGTAGGGATCCACCATCGCGATCAGCTTGCGGCCGAGCTCCGAGTCGATGCGCGCCGGCAGATCGATGTCGGAGTAGTCGCGGATCTGCTCGGACAGCTCGCCGAAAGTGGCCCGCTGCAACCTGATCTGCTCAGGCATGTTGAGCATGTCGATGACCATCGGCGCGACGCTGGCAACGCGCGGGTCAGTCGCCGCCGTGAGCCATGAAGTCCAGCCGCGCTTGGATGCGCCGGTGACGGTGAAGCGCTCGATCGCAATGCCCCAGCGCTCGCGCGCGATCTCCTGCACGGTGTCCATGGCGCGCACGGCGCTCTTCACCATCGGCAGGAGCAGGGGCCAGTCGGGTTCGCCCGTCTTGAGATACGAGTCGAATGTATAGGCGATCAGCGCGTCTTCGCGGCGCTCGAACAGCGGCTGGAACGGTATTTCCCGCACGACCGCGACCGGCGCGCGGATCGCGGCGGCGAGACGCGTGAAGATCTGCGCCTCGCGCGGCAGCTCGCCCTGCTGCAGGCTCTCGTACTCGGGCTTCCAGCGGCCGCCATCGATGAACAGCAGCGCCTGCTTCGCTCCCGGGTCGACCTTCTGCGGGCGAAATACGATGAGCTGGTGCTTCCACGGGATGTCGCGCCACGTCTGCGAGGTGACGATCGCCTGGGTGTAGTCGGCACCGCCCAGTCGACCCGAGCCGACCTCGTGCCAGGCGTAGCTTGCATCCGGCTTTGCGACGTACTGGGCGAGCTCGCCCTCAGCGTAAGCGCACGGGACGGCACCGGCCGCGACCACGCAAGCGGCGGCGATGCGCAGCGCTCTGCGTCCCGGATCACGAAACACTGAAGTAGCCCGGTCCGACATGCATTCGATGAGTGACCTCCAGCGGCAGGGTGCTCGCGATGACGATGGAGATGATGGCGTGTGCGATTCCGAGGACGAGCACGTTGGGTGCGCGCCGGTACAGCGTGCACGAAACGATCCCGGCGCCGAGTGTCACGGCGAGCAACAGCGGGTTCGGCACGTGGAAGACGGCGAACAAGGAGGCTGCGCCCAGGGTCGCCGCCCGCGGGCCCTGCAGAATCTCGAGCAGGCGCTGGTAGAAGAAGCAGACGAGCCCGTACTGCTGCGCGGTGCCCCAGGCCACCATCCACGGCAGCTCCAGTGCGATCTGGCGCGGCGGCGGAAAGTGCCAGGTGTTGAGGGCGAACCCCACTGCGAGGAAGAAGAGCGCGGCGATGCCGACGGCGCCGAGCGCGCCGCGCAGTGCAGTCTGCCAGTTGTCCAGCCGGAAGCCGATTGCTCGTGCAGACTCGCCGCGGCGCAGGTGACTGGCAATGCCGATTCCAAAGTAGAGGATCACGATCAGCAGGCGGCTTCCGGGGAAAGCGCCTTGCCAGCCCCAGATGTACGAGAGCAGCAGCGCACTCAGCGCCGCCACTTCCAAGACCGCAGCTGAACGGCTCGGTTCCTCCATCGCCTGCTCCCTGCCTTCCAGTGACAACCCCGCTTCCCTGGTAGTTCACTGGTTGGACGGTGCGCGGGCGCGCAAGCGGTCTTGATTTCGCTTGGCATCCCGGCCGCTGCGAGCGGCCTGGAATCGTCCTACTGCGTCGGCGGCTGTGTCGATCCTTGCGGCTGTGGACCCTGCCGGCGGCCCATGTGCCCCTGGTGCTGCTGCTGCAGCTGCTTGAACTTCTGCATCTGTTCATCGGAGAGGATCGGCTTGAGCTGCTCTTCCAGCTCCTGGTTCATGGCCGCGCGCTGCTTGTGCATCTCCTCGCGGCTCGGGCGCTGGCCCGACGACTGCGCCTGGGTGCGCATCGACTGCATCTTGGCGTGCTGATCGTCGAGCACCTTCTGGACCTTGTCTTTCTGTTCGGCGCTCAGGTTGAGCTCGGTCGTGAGCCGATCGATCTGCGCCGGGCGCTGTCCCGCCGACGAGCCTTGTGTCGGATCGGCAAGGGCAGCGCCGGCGGCGAGCACGGCGAGCGCCATGACGGTCGTGGTGATTCTCATGCGGATCTCCTGCGTGTGAAGGGGTTGCCGCGGTCAGCCGCGAAAGCGCGCTGGCGCGGCGTCACAGCAGACTGAAGAACGGGTGAGGCGGTTCCGTCAGGAACTGTCAGCAACTGTCAAGGATCGCGCCGCCGGCGATTGCGGACCGCGCAGGGGTCAGTAGCTGCGCTCGACAGCAAATGCAGCGAGCGATCGCAGCGCCGGCGCGTACTGTGACTCGGGCACCTTGGCCAGCGCATTGAGCGCAGCTTCGACTTCTGCACGTGCCAGTCGCGCCGTGTACGCGAGGCCGCCCGTGGCCTCGATCGCCTCATTGATGCGCGCGAGCTCTGCAAGGCCGCCCTGTTCGATGGCGAGGCGTATCAGCGCGCGCTGCTCGGCGTTGCCGTTGCGCAGCGCGTGGATGAGCGGCAGCGTCGGCTTGCCTTCGGCAAGATCCTCGCCCAGATTCTTGCCGCGCTCCTCGGCGCTGCCACGATAGTCGAGGACATCGTCGATCAGCTGGAATGCCGTTCCGACGCGCCGACCGTACTCGGCTAAGGCGGCCTGCACGGAGGCAGCCGAGCCGGCGAGAACGGCGGCGATCTCGGCGCCGGCCTCGAAGAGCTTCGCGGTCTTGCGATAGATCACGTTCAGGTAGCGTGGCTCGGTCGTTTCCGGATCGTGTGCGTTGAGGAGCTGCAGCACCTCACCTTCCGCAATCGTGTTGGTCGCGTCCGCCATGATCTGCATGATCGAGAGCGAGCCCATCTCGGCCATCATCTGGAAGGCGCGCGAATACAGGAAATCGCCCACCAGCACGCTGGTCTCGTTGCCCCAGATCTCGTTGGCCGTATCCTGGCCGCGGCGCATCGAGGAGCCGTCGACGACGTCGTCGTGCAGCAGCGTTGCGGTATGGATGAATTCGATCAGGGCGGCCGCATCGATGTGCTGGCGGCCGCGATAGCCGGCCGCGCGCGCCGCGAGCAGCACCAGGAGCGGGCGCAGGCGCTTGCCGCCGCCGGCGATGATGTAGGTCGACACCTGGTCGACCAGCGCGACCTCGCTGTGCAGGCGCTCGCGGATGCGGTGATCCACGGCCTTGAGGTCGTCGCCGACGAGGGCACGTATGTCTTCTATTTTCATCGGGTTACGGGATTTGCGGGACGGCGCATGGTAACGGCAAAGCGTTTGACCCGCCAGCGTCCAACCATTAGAATTCGCAGCCTTTTTTGACCAGCCCGGGCATCTGCGGGCGGCTGGAGAAATCGAAATGTTTGCGGTGATCGTGACCGGCGGCAAGCAGTATCGCGTGCAGGAAGGCAGTGTGCTGCGCGTCGAGAAATTGTCTGGATCCGAGGGGTCGGCGGTTGAGTTCGGCCAGGTGCTGCTCGTGGGCGAGGGCACCAATATCAAGGTCGGCAAGCCCTTCCTCGACGGCGG
>DATBIF010000210.1:0-4871 GCA_036557045.1 Steroidobacteraceae bacterium | reverse complement strand
GCGTCGCTGCAACTTGCCTGGCCGGTTCGGGTTGCGATGCCACCGGGACTGGCGTTTGGCCCGCGGGCATGAGTGCGGACTGACTCGTGCTCGGCGCCGGAACGGTGCTGGCCGTTTTTTCCGGCGGCTTGGGCGTGATGCCTACGCGGGTGGGCTCTCTCAGGAAATAGTACGCGGCCGCAGTCGCGGCAATGATGATCAGGCCGATCGCGATGAACACCGTCGGCACCAGGCCGCGGCGTGGCGGAGGCGCCATTTCCGCGGGAGTGAAGGTGCGTCCTTCCATGTGCCGGCGAATGCCGGCCTCGAGGAACTGGCGTGCACGCGGCGGCGACACCGGCTTGTGCAGGAAGCGATAGATGTCGCCCGAAGTGATCTGCTTGATGAGTTGTGTCTGATCGTCGGTGGTTCCCGCGACGATCAAGACCAGGTCAGGGAACTGCGCGCGGAGCTGTTCGCAGAAGGCGGCCGAGTCCTCGCCCGTCGCCAGCGTATCGACGATCACGACGCCGACTTTCCCCGCCATCATCAGCTCGCCCACCTGCTCGGGGGTGCGGGCGTCGAGCACGCGCCGCGAGCCAGCGGCCTCGCGCAGGATCGCAAGGAGCGCCGGGTCCGCGGACAGCGCGAGGAGATCGATCGATTGTCCGGCGGCTGACAGCTGCGCAGCGACCTGGGCGATTCCCGGGTCTTCGAAGTTTGGATGCGGCCGGCTCACGGGTGGCTAGAGTCCTTCGCCTGCGCGCCAGTTTCGCGAAGCCGTCGTAGCCCCCTGGTGCGCTGACGGGCATACGATACGCAGTGTGCCAGACGAGACAACGCATGCTGCACTGCGTCAGCTCGATTCTGTGAAATGAGTACCGGCCGGCCGGTGCTGCGCTCATGAACGGTGCAAGGCCAGGAACGCGTCTGGAGCAGGTCTGTGTGGCGCTGCTGGCCCTGGTCGCGCTGGGGACGCTTCTCGGCTATGTCGGAGCCTGGTCCTGGCTCTGCGATCTCTTTGCCCACTTCCGTGTCCAGTATTGCGTGCTGGGTGTGATCCTGGCGGCAGTTCTCGGAGCGCTGCGGCGCCCGGCACTGGCGGTCATCAGTCTCCTCGTGCTGCTCGCCAATTTGCCACCGATTGTTCCGCAGTTCGTGCGCTCCGCAGTGGCAGCACCCGCTGCGCCCGGGGCGCCACTGAAGGTCGTGTCTTTCAACGTGTTCAAGTACAGCAGCCAATACCAGCGGATGGTCGACTTCGTGCGCGGCGAATCGCCGGACGTGCTGGTGCTGATCGAGGTGACGCCCGCGTGGGCGCCATCGCTCACGGAGCTCACCAGGGATTTTCGGTATCGCTGGGTGAACGTCGGCGACGACGTCTCGGGCCTCGCGGTCATGAGCCGCCGCGTGCCACTCGAAACTCACGTCATCGACCTCGGTGGAAACGGCGTGTCCTCGCTTCAGTTCACACTGCCCGACCCGAATGGGCCGGTCACCTTCGTCGCGACCCACCTGTCATGGCCGCTCGGCCCGCAGCATGCCGCCATTCGTAACGCTCAGCTCGACTCGCTCGCACGACTGGCGCGCGGGCATCGCGGTGCGTTCGCCATCGTCGGCGACCTCAACGTTACGCCGTATTCGCCGCGCTTTCAGCACCTGTTGCGCGATGGCGGCCTGCGCAGCTGTGCGGAAGGCCTCGGTCCGCAGGGCACATGGCCGTCCCTGCTCCTCCCGCTGCACATCCAGATCGATCACTGCCTGACGAATGCCCGGGTCCTGGCGAGCGACTTTCGCGTGGGCGGATTTCTCGGTTCCGATCATTTGCCGATCAGCGTCGAGCTGCACGTTCAGCCACTCGCGAGCGGCCGTGCGGAAGCTTCGCCACCGGCCGACATGCCGCCGGTGAGCACCAGGCGCATCGCCTCCTCGACACCGATGTCGAGTGGCGTGAGCCGTTCGCGCGGCAGGTAGAGGGTGTAGCCGCCGATCTGGTAGCTCATCGGGAAGTACACGCCGACCACGCCACTGCCGCCCAGCGACTCGAGTTCCGGCGCGGCTTCGCGCGTCACGAAGCCAATGATATGCGCTTCACCGAAGCTGGCAGCCACGACGCGCTTGAGATCGCGGCGCCGGCCCTCCGATGGCAGGAACTTCACGAGGTCACGCAGTGCCCCATACACGGTCTTCACCAGTGGAATGCGCTCGAGAAACTGGTCCCACTGCGCGAGGAACCACCGCACGATGTACGCGTTGACGATGAGACCGGCGCCGAGCAGCAGCAGGAAGCCGACGATGAGACCGAGGCCGGGCCAGTAATGCACGCCGGGCAGCACGAAGGTGATGAGATCGCGCAATACCGCTTCGGTATTCGCGCCCAGCCAGAGGACGAGGTAGATCGTCAGGCCGATCGGCAGCACCGCGGCCAGGCCCTTCATCAGCAGGTTCCAGAGTTTGGTCAGCATGCAGGCTCTGCCAGCGACGCCGCCGGTTGCGACGGCGCATTGTACGCCGCAGCCGCTTTGCATCGGCGCGCATCGCCCGCCAATAATCGAACCGGTTCGCAGCTACGGAGAAACGGATGACAGCCCGAGTTCACCCCGCCGGCGCGCGCCACGTGCTCGCCATCCTGCTGATGCTGACCTGGCCGGCCCTCGCGAGCGCGGCCGGCCAGGACAAGATCGTCAAGTCGTATCTCGAGGCTGCCGCCACGGGACAACCCGAGGCGCTGCTCCAGTTCTTTCATCCTGGTGAGGTCGAGTCCCTGCGCAACCGCCTGCTCAAGGCACTCGACGACGAAGCCGCCCACGGCAGCCACGTGGTGCGCGAGCGCCTGTTCGGAAATTCCAGCCTCGATGAGATCAGGGGCCTGACGCCCGGCAACCTCTTCGTCGCGATTGCGCGGCGCCTGGGCCTGCCCAGCGAGCGCATCGGCGAGGTCAAGGTACTCGGCCTGATCGACGAGAACTCGCAGCTGAGTCACGCGGTCGCGCGCGTGACGCCACCCGAGGACAGCGATGCGCGCAGTCGCGTCGCACTCGTGAGCCTCATACGCTATGGCAAGGACTGGCGCGTGATGATTCCGTACTCGTTCCAGGCGCGTCTCGATGGCGCCATGGCGGCGACCGGGAATCGCGCCAGCAGCTCCGGCAAGCCGGCGAACACTCCCGAGATCGTCGAGTTCCTCACAGCCAGCGAGGACCTGCTCAAGAACGGCGATTGCGCCGGCTTCTTCAACGAACGCATGAGCCCGAACTTCCGCAGCACGCACTCGGAGAAGGCTCTGCAGACCCTGATCGAACAATGCGTGAACTACGAGGACACGCGCGAGACCTACTATTCGGCGCTCGAGCTGGCGCGTCGCTTGTCTCCTGCTTTCGAACAGAATGGCACGCGCGCGATCTATGACCTGCGCGGCCAGGGGCTGCCGTTCGATCGCTTCGTGCTGGAGAAGGTCGAGGATCGCTGGTACATCGCCGAGTAGCGGCTCGGGCGCCGCGGCGTGGTGAGCGTCGAATGCCGCCTCAGGGCGGCGCCTGGGTGGCAGCGCAGAAGCGCGAGAGGCTGCGCCGATACTGTGCGATGACCGAAAAGCTCATCTGCGCCGGATCCCACAGCAGGTACTCCGTCACGACGTCCTCGCCTTCGCGCCGGGTGTACTCCAGCAAGCGGCTGTCGACCCGGAAAGTGATGCCACCGCCAGCGCGACAGGGAAGCGACCCCGACACGTGCGCGAGCTGCTCCGGATAGGCGACGCCGCCGTTGCGCAGGTCGATGATGGCGACGGCTTCGCAGTCCGTCCCGCAGCTCAGTCGCGCCAGCGCGAAGGCACCGGCGAAGTTGTGTCCCTCGCGAGCCGCGGCCTCGAGCTGTTCGAGATCGGCTGCGTGCGCGTCGGCACCGGCGTTGATCGAGACCGTGGCGGGCGGGGCTGCAGCGGGCGCACGGTACTCGGAGAAGCGTGGCCGGCCGAGCTCCGCGCCAGCGTCGCTCGCCGGCGTGCCGCCGAGGATCCGGTCGAGCTCGGCGGCAGCTTCCTCGGGCAGCATCCAGTCGTCGACGTCGACGGCATCGAGCTCGCCTTGCGCCTCGATCTCAACGGTGCGTAAGCCGTGATCGGTGCACTCGGTCTGAGCCTCGGAGGGCGCGGCATGTCTGCACGCGGTGAATTGCGTGTGTGCCCCGTACAGTCCGGCAAGCCCCGGCTCCTCGGGGCGCACGAAGATCCAGTAGCGACCGGCGGGCAGGTCGAAACTGAACTTCGGTTCGCCGCGACGGACAGACTGGTTGTACTGCGCCTGCGTATCGAGGTTGTGAGCGTAGATCGTGGCATCCGGCAGGTCGCGTCCCGGGAAGACGATGTGGCCCGAGATCGTGCCGGCGTGACTGAGCACCGGCGCCAGCGCAGCGACGAGAGCGGACAGCGATCCGGCACGGCGCGCGTGGCAGCCTTGCGTTGTCATGGAGCGAGCGGGATAGTCGTGTGCATCATTGCCGCCCGTCGGCTGCGCGAGATGGTAGCCGAACTCACCTGACAATGGAGAGAGCAGTGAACCTGCGGTGCAGCCGTCCATGAACGCAGCGATCCAGATTCGTCCGGCCGCCCCGGCCGATATCGCCGTGGTGCTGGCCCTGATCCGCGAGCTCGCCGAGTACGAGAAGCTGCTGCACGAAGTGGTGGCGACCGAGGCCCTGGTGCAGGAATCCCTGTTCGGCCCGAGGCCGGTGGCGGAATGCGTGCTCGCGTCCGTGGACGGCAACCCCGTGGGATTCGCGCTCTTCTTCCACAACTATTCGACCTTCAAGGGTCGCGCGGGCCTCTATCTCGAGGACTTGTTCGTGCGCCCGGAATTTCGCGGGCAGGGCATCGGCGAGGCGTTGCTGCGGCACCT
>DATBIF010000209.1:0-4509 GCA_036557045.1 Steroidobacteraceae bacterium | reverse complement strand
CCCGCATTCGTAGATCGGCAACCCGAGAAAATTCCAGCGGAAGAGCAGCATCGAAAGTCCCACGATCTGCACGATGGTCTTGAACTTGCCGAGTCCGGAGACAGCGACCTTGCCGCGCGCGCCGATCTCCGCCATCCACTCGCGCAGCGCCGAGATCGCGATTTCACGACCGATGATCACGATCGCCGCGAGCACCGTTGCCACTGCTGCCCAGCGCGGCTGCTGGCCCGAGCTGACGATGAGCACCAGAGCGGTCGCGACGATGAGCTTGTCGGCCACCGGATCGAGGAACGCGCCGAGGCGCGTCGTCTGCCCCCACTTGCGCGCGAGATAGCCGTCGAGAGAGTCGGTGATGCCCGCGAGCGCGAACAGGATGCCCGCCGCCTGGTCGGACCAGTGATACGGCATGTAATAGAGCACGATGATGAGTGGGATCGCGATGATGCGCGCCCACGTCAACGCATTCGGTATCGAAATGCGCGTGCTCAATCCCCTACGCTCCGGGATGGAGATGTTCATAGATCAGCTGCGCCAGCGGTTTGCCGATGCCGCGCACCTGCATCAGATCCTCAACGCCGGCACGCAGTATGCCTTGGAGTCCCCCGAACTGCTTGAGGAGCTCCCGGCGGCGCGCCGGACCCAGGCCGGGAATGGCTTCCAGCGCGGATTCGTTATGACGGCGCGCACGCCGTCGACGATGCCCGGTGATTGCGAAGCGATGGGCTTCGTCGCGAATCCGCTGGACCAGGTGGAGTGCGGGTGAGTCGGGCGGCAGCACGACCGGGTCTTCGCGCCCCGGAATGAACAGTCGCTCCTGCCCGGGCCTGCGATCGGCGCCCTTGGCCACTGCCACGATGGCCACGCCCGGCAATTGCAGCGTCTGCAGCACTTGCATCGCCTCGTGCAGCTGTCCCTTGCCGCCGTCCACGAGCATCACGTCGGGCATCGGTACTTCGGCAGCCTTCACGCGCGTGTAGCGGCGTGTGAGCGCCTGGCGCATGGCTCCATAGTCATCGCCTGCTTCCACGCCCGCGATGTTGAAGCGTCGATATTCGCTCTTGATCGGACCTTCGGGGCCAAACACGACACAGGAGGCTACTGTGCCCTCCCCGCGGGTATGGCTGATGTCGAAACACTCGATGCGGTGCGGGACTTCGGGCATCTGCAGGTCCTGGCGCAGCGCTTCCAGGTTGCTTTCGATGTCGGAGCGATTGAGCGCGCGCATGCGCAAGGCCTGCACCGCATTGGTCTGGCTGAGCGCCATCCAACGTGCGCCGAGTCCGCGCGATGAACAGCGGATCCGGACCGTGTGGCCGGCGCGCTGGCCCAACGTTGCTTCCAGCGGCTCGGTATCGGAGATCGGCGTGTTCAGCAGGATCTCGCGCGGTGCCTCGCGGGTGAAGTAGTACTGCATGAGGAAGGCGCTCATGATCTCGCCGGCATCGCCGAGCGGCGCACGCGGGAAGAAGCTGGTGCTGCCGAGATTGCGGCCACCCCTGACGAACATCATCGCGATGCAGTGCTCGCCCGCTGCGCTCGCCAACGCTACGACGTCGACATCGCGCTTGCTGGCGCGCGTGACGGCCTGCTGCGATTGCAGGTGCTTGAGACTCGCGAGCTGATCACGCAGACGCGCGGCGCGCTCGAACTCGAGCGCCGCGGAGGCGGCTTCCATCTGGCGCCCCAGCTCTTCGGTCACTTCTTCACTGCGCCCCGACAGCACCTTGATGGCGCTGTCCACGTCGCGCCGGTATTCCTCCGCGCTGATCAGTCCGACGCAGGGCGCCGAGCAGCGGTCGATCTGGTGCTGCAGGCAGGGCCGGCTGCGATTCTCGAAGAACGTGTCTTCGCAGTTGCGCAGCTTGAACAGCTTCTGCAGCTGCTGCAGCGATTCGCGCACGGCACCAGCACTCGGATAGGGTCCGAAGTAGCGACCCGGAAGGTTGCGCGCGCCACGGTAGAAATTCAGGCGCGGGAACAGCGCCTCGGTCGTGACGTGGATGTACGGGAAGCTCTTGTCGTCGCGCAGGATGACGTTGAAGCGCGGCTTGTGCTCCTTGATGAGGTTGTATTCGAGGAGCAGCGCCTCTGTCTCGGAATCGGTGAGCGTGACCTCGATGCCGCAGACCAGGCCGACGAGCGCCTGCACCTTGGGCTCGACGTTGCCGGCGTGAAAGTAGCTGCCGACGCGCGCCTTGAGGCTGCGCGCCTTGCCGACGTACAGGATCTCGCCGTTCGCGCCGAGCATCCGATACACGCCCGGGCGCGCAGGGAGCCTCTGCACGAAGCTCTTGGGGTCGAAATGGGTGACGTCGGTGGTCTCAGTCATTCATGTGGCGGATCACGGCCTCACCGAAGCCATGCGTTCCAACCAGCCTGGCTCCGGGGATCAGTCGCTGCAGGTCTTCCTCCACGTTCTTGCGGCTGGCGAGCTCGCGCTTGGGTGCGCGGATCGCCTCGCGCAGGCGGGCGAGATCATAGGTGAGCTCGCGGTTGGCGATGGTGCTGGCGACGCCGTGGATGATCAGGTCTGCGGCCTCGGTCCAGCGCAGGTAGCGCAGCATCATCTCTGCTGACAGGATGATCGAGCCGGGGTTCACCCGGTCCTTGCCCGCGAAGCCCGGTGCCGTGCCGTGCGTCGCCTCGAACACGGCCAGCCCGTCGCCGATGTTGCCGCCCGGCGCGATGCCGATGCCGCCCACCTGCGCCGCCAGCGCATCCGAGATGTAGTCCCCGTTGAGGTTGAGCGTCGCGATGATGTCGTACTCTTCGGGCCGCAGCAGCGCCTGCTGCAGGAAGTTGTCGGCGATCACGTCCTTGACCACGATCTGGTGGCCGGTGAGCGGGTTCTTGAAGGCGAGCCACGGACCCTTGTCGATTTCCTGTGCGCCGAATTCATCGCGCGCCAGCTGATAGCCCCAGTTGCGAAACCCACCTTCGGTGAATTTCATGATGTTGCCCTTGTGCACCAGCGTCACCGACACGCGGTCGTTGTCGACCGCGTACTGGATCGCCTTGCGGATCAGCCGTTGCGAGCCCTCCTTGGACACCGGCTTGATGCCGATCGCCGAGCTCGACGGGAAGCGGATCGAGCTGACGTTGAGTTCCCGATGCAGGTAGGCAATGAGTTTCTGAACCTCCTCGGAGCCCGCCGGCCACTCGATGCCGGCGTAGATGTCCTCAGTGTTCTCGCGAAACACCACGATCTCCACCTGGCTCGAATCCTTCATCGGTGTCGAGACGCCGGGAAAGTGGCGGATCGGGCGCACGCAGGCGTAGAGGTCCATCTGCTGGCGAATCGTCACGTTCAGAGAACGGATACCGCCGCCGACGGGAGTGCCCAGCGGTCCCTTGATCGAGACCACGAAGTCACGCAGCGCCTGCAGCGTCTCTTCCGGAAACCACGCGCCCGCGCCGTAAACCTGGTTCGCCTTCTCGCCGGCGTACACCTCCATCCATGCAATCCGGCGCTGGTTGCCGTAGGCCTTGCGCACGGCCGCATCGACGACCTCGCGCATGACGGGCGTGACATCGACTCCGATCCCGTCGCCCTCGATGAAGGCGATGATGGGACGGTCCGGCACGTCGAGAGAGAAATCGGGATTGAGCGTGATGCGCTCGCCGTCGGCGGGCACCACGATATGGTCGTACTTCATGGGTGTGCGTCAGCAAACTGCCGCGGGGGCGCGCACTTTACCAGAAACGCCACGCAGCGGCCGCCGGCCGCCCTGCCCCGCCGCTTGCGGCGGCTCTCAGCCGCGCCTGGTCTTCTTGAACTGCGCTTCCTCTGTCGAGCCGGTGAGCGCAGTGATCGATGAGCGGCCGCCGGTGACGGTCTGCGTGACGTCGTCGAAGTAGCCCGCGCCGACTTCGCGCTGGTGACGCGTCGCGGTGTAGCCGGATTTCTCCGCCGCGAATTCCGCCTGCTGCAGGTCGACATAAGCGCTCATCTGCCGGTCGCGATAGCCGCGCGCCAGCTCGAACATGCTGAAGTTGAGCGCGTGGAATCCGGCGAGCGTGACGAAGTGGAACTTGTAGCCCATCGCCCCGAGCTCGCGCTGGAACTTGGCGATCGAAGCGTCGTCGAGCTTCTGCTTCCAGTTGAAGGACGGCGAGCAGTTGTACGCCAGGAGTTTGTCGGGGGAGTGCTGGTGGACGCCTTCGGCGAAGTGGCGAGCTTCCTTGAGGTCGGGCACCGCCGTCTCGCACCAGACCAGGTCCGCATACGGGGCATACGCGATGCCGCGGGCGATCGCTGCCTGCAGGCCGGCTTTCACATGGAAGAAACCCTCGGAGCTGCGCTCGCGCTTCTCGATGAAGGGATGGTCGCGTTCGTCCACGTCAGAGGTCAAGAGGCTCGCTGACTCTGCGTCGGTGCGCGCGATCAGGATCGTCGGCACGCCGAGGCAGTCGGCGGCCAGCCGCGCGGCGATGAGCTTCTCCACCGCCTCGCGCGTGGGCACGAGGACCTTGCCGCCCATGTGACCGCACTTCTTGACCGACGCGAGC
>DATBIF010000208.1:0-3417 GCA_036557045.1 Steroidobacteraceae bacterium | reverse complement strand
ACGTCATCCTGAACAATCAGATCGGATTCACGACTGAGCCAAAGGAAGGACGCTCGACCGATTACTCGAGCGATCTCGCCAAGGGCTTTGACGCGCCGATCATTCACGTGAATGCCGATGATCCGGAGGCGTGCCTCGCGGCCGTGCGGCTCGCAACGATGTATCGCGGCAAATTTCACGGGGATGTGGTCATCGACCTCGTCGGGTATCGGCGTTATGGCCACAACGAGGCGGACGAGCCCGCGTACACGCAGCCGACGATGTACGAGCGCATCAAGCAGACACCGACGGTCCGCCAGAAATACGCGGCGCAGCTCGCGCAGGAAGGCGTGGTGGATGCGGCGCAGGCTGGTGCCGCCGCCGAGGCCGCATACCAGCGTCTCACGACAATTCAGCAGGCAGTGAAATCGGGCGCGACCCAACGCGCCGAGGACACGCAGCGCATCACTCCGAAGCCTGCGAGCGAGCCGGCGACGGCCGTGGCCGCGGACGTACTCACGCGGCTCAACGATGCACTGCTCGCCGTGCCGGACGGCTTTACGATTCATCCGAAGCTGCAGAAGCAGCTCGAGCGGCGTCGCGCACTCACGTCCAAGGACGGTATCGAGTGGGCGCACGCGGAGTCGCTCGCGTTTGCGTCGCTGCTCAGCGAAGGGACGCCAATTCGTCTGACCGGACAAGACACCGAGCGCGGCACGTTCAGCCAGCGCCACCTCGTCCTGCACGACGTGAACAGCGGCGATCGCTACACGCCGATTCAGAAGCTGGCAGGCGCTACGGCGCCCTTCGAGCTCTACAACAGTCCGCTCTCGGAGTACGCGTGCCTCGGCTTTGAGTACGGGTATGCCGTCGAGGCGGAGAACGCGCTGATTCTGTGGGAAGCGCAGTTCGGCGACTTTGCGAACGGGGCCGAGGTGGTGATCGACCAGTTCCTGATCGCTGGGCTCGCCAAGTGGGGCGAGACTTCGCGGCTCACGCTGCTGCTCCCACACGGTTACGAAGGCCAGGGCCCCGAGCACTCGAGCGCCCGGCTCGAGCGTTTCCTGGCGCTCGGCGCCGAGGGCAACATCCGCGTGGCGAACTGCACGACGCCTGCGCAGTACTTCCACCTGCTGCGCCGCCAGGCGCTGCATGCGGAGATTCGGCCGCTCGTCGTGATGACGCCAAAGAGCCTGCTCCGTCTGCCCGCGGCGGCGTCACAGCTGGACGATCTGGCGCTCGGGAAATTCCGCGCCGTGCTGTGGGATCGGGATCGCACATGGCCCGAGAAGGTCACGCGGCTGGTGCTGTGCAGCGGCAAGGTGTACTACGACGTCATCGCGTCGCCCCGCCGGGCCGAAGCCGGTCATGTGAAGATCGGACGCGTCGAGCTGCTCTATCCCTTCCCCGCTTCCGAAATCGGAGAGTTCGCGCGGCGCTACCCGAATCTCAAGGAAGTCGTCTGGGTACAGGAGGAGCCGCGCAACATGGGTGCGCGGAAGTTCGTGATGCCCAAGATTCGCGATGTGCTGCCGCAGGGCGTGACGTTGCTGGACGTCTCCCGGCCCGAACGGTCGAGTCCCGCAGAGGGATACCCGGCCGCCCACAAGATCGAGCAGGAGCGGATCGTCGCGGCGGCCTACGGTGCTGACGCATGAAACTCACGAGCTCCGCGTTTCAGAACGGCTCCCCGATTCCGGCGAGGCACACGTGCGATGGCGACGACGTATCGCCCGCCCTGGCGTGGACGGATACACCGCCGAATACCGCCGCATTCGCGTTGATCTGCGATGACCCCGATGCACCGGCGGGAACGTGGGTGCACTGGGTGCTCTACAATGTGCCGGGGAAGACGTCGCAGTTACGTGAAGGGGACGCGGGCGGCGGATTGGAGGGACGAAACGACTCTCGGAAGACGGGCTACGGTGGCCCGTGTCCTCCTCCCGGCAAGCCGCATCGCTACTTCTTCAAGTTGTACGCACTGCGCGCTCCCCTGGCTCTGAAAGGCGGCGCTACCAAGGCCGATGTCGAACGGGCAATGAAGGGCGCAGTGCTCGGCGAAGCGCAGCTTGTCGGCACCTACGGCCGCGGCCGCTGAGGCGCCTGTGCCTGCCGCGTTTCGGTATACGGTGTTCGGTGTGGTGGCGCTGGCGGCGCTGATCGCGCTCGGCTCCTGGCTGGTGCGCACGCGACGGGTTTCGCCCTTCGGTGCCTTGGGTCGCGCGCTGCGCGCGGCGACCGACCCGATTATCCAGCCGGTCGAGCGGCGTCTGGTGCGCATGGGCGGCAATCCCGTGCACGCAGGCGGCTGGCTGGTCGTGCTCACGGCGGTGGCCGGGGTCATCCTGTTGTCACTGGCGGGCTGGCTGTACTCGACGTTCCTGGTCGCGCACGCGGCGGCGAGCGCCGGGCCCAAGCAGACCTTCGTGCTCATCATCGATCTCGCCTACAAGCTCGTGTTCACGGCGCTGATCGTGCGGGTGATCGCCACGTGGTTCGGCATGTTCCGCTACTCGAAATGGATTCGGCCGGCCTACATCCTCACTGACTGGCTGGTCGAGCCGCTCCGCCGCGTGATTCCGCCTGTCGGCGGCTGGGACCTGAGCCCGATAGTCGCGGTGTTCGTGCTGAGCCTGATCCGGCAGCTCCTGCTCGCACCACTGTTGCGTTGACCGCGCGACTCGTCGTCCACGTCGTGCCGCGCGCCGCCGAGAGCGCCGTGGCCGGCCGTCACGGCGACGCGCTGAAGATTCGAATCGCCGCCGTCCCGGCGGACGGCGCGGCCAATGACGAGCTTGTGCGTTTTCTCGCGAAGCAATTGAGCGTACCGCGCAGCGCGATTGCGATTACGGCAGGCGCGGCCGCGCGGCGGAAAACCGTGTCCATCGCGGGGCTGGAGATTGATGCGGTCCTGCGAATCCTGGAGGCTCGATGAAATTGCTCAAAGCGCTTGTCAGCTTTATCGTCGGCACCCTGGCAGGCGCGCTCGGCAGCAAAGTCTTTGGCCCATTCGGGGCGGTACTCGGATTTATCGCGGGTGCGCTGGCGGCGTGGTGGGTCGCGCAGCGGATGGACTTCTTCTCGTAGGTGATCAGTGATCAATGATCAGTGATCATTCGCAGCCTCTGTTCAATGCGCGGCTGCAACTCGGGGAACGCTGCGCCGAGCTGTTCCAGCGTCGCGCGCGCGGAGTCCGGCTTGCCGGCAGCCACGTACGCGTCAGCCTTCAAGAAGGCCACACGCGACGCGAGAAAGCGATTATCGCGCGGCGCCTGCAGGCGGGCGAGTGTGGCGAGCGCCCCGCGCGGGTCGTGCTTGTCCCGCAGCTGTGACTCGGCGAGCAGCAGCTTCACGGTCGTATCGTTCGGGAATTGGCGTTCCATGTCGCCGAACAACGACGCGGCGCGCGCGCTATCCTTCTGCGTCCGGGCTTGCTGC
>DATBIF010000207.1:0-3367 GCA_036557045.1 Steroidobacteraceae bacterium | reverse complement strand
GGATTCATTTCAGGTCAGCTAACAGATCGTCGTCTGAGTGCCGCCCGGACTGAGGGTTCGCGTGCGATCTTGAATGTTCCTCATTCAAGATCGTCACTGCGAATTCCACCCAGGAGCCCAAGGGCACCCCCAGCCAACGACCCAAGCGGACTGCTCCTAGGGCTTGCGCCCGCTCACGATCGGCACGTGCCATACCGCGTAGTCCTCCGGATTGCGGATGCCGGCGACCGCTTCGTCGAAGAGCGCGCGCGTTTCGTTGCGACCCAGGGCTGTGGAGTCGCCGATCACGTTCGTGTACCCGTCCCGCCATGCCTCGATGATGGAGGCAAAGGTGTCGCGCGGCACGCGCAGTGAATCGACGATGACGTAGTCGACGCGAATATCGACCAGTCCGAGGTGCTTGAGGAGTGAGTAGGTGCGACGGCCTACGCGTGCATCGGCGCCGCCAACCGCGGTCGCGAAGGGGATGGCGCCCCGGTGCCAGAGGCGGTCGGTATCCAGCTTTCCGACCGGCATGTGCAGCATGCCGTAGTCTTCGCTCAGCACGTGCAGCCACCCACCCGACCGGCAGATCCGCTTCAACTCATTGAGCGCGCGCTCGGGTTCCGGTATCGCCTGTGTCACGTGCCGGCAGGTGACCAGATCGAAAGAGTCAGTGGGGAGTGGCAGTTCGAACGCGTCGCCTTGCTCGAAGCGCACTCGGGGCGCCAGCTGCGCGTAACGCTTGCGCGCGTAGGCAACGGGCCCTTCGAGAATGTCCACGCCCACGATCTCAGCGCGCGGATAGAGCGCCGCGAGCCGGGCCGTGATCTCGCCGCTCCCACAACCGATGTCGGCGATGTGCGCCTCATCCCTGATCGCATAGCGCGCGAATAGCGGCTGTTCCTGCGGCCAGATGGCGCTCGCCTGTGCGGCAAGATTGCGCACCATCGACTCGTCGGCCATCTGCGCTGCCTGGGGATTGCGCTTGGTGTTCATGCCGGATGATGTAAAACCCACGGGCTCATGAGCCTGCGTTGACAGTGGTTGTGGTTAGCGGTTGAGATTCTATGTGAGAGCGCCGCGCCGTTGCGCGCACGAAGGGAGACTCCATGCTGAAGCGCATGTTTTCCTCCGCAGCGATCCTGCTGTTCGCGATCCCCGGTCGAATGCTCGCCGCCGAAGTGGCAGTGCCTCCCGACCTGCAGCCATGGCAGGGCTGGGTACTGCAGGGCGAGGAATTCCGCCACTGCCCCTTCATCAACGGTTCGGGCGCGGCGAGTGGCGGCGCCTTCCAGTGCATCTGGCCCGAGCGCCTGGTCATCGACCTCGACGCGCGCGGCGGTCGATTCTCGCAGCGTTGGGAAGTGTTCACGGAATCCTGGATCACCCTCCCCGGCGACCTGGAGCACTGGCCGCGTGAGGTTGCGCTCGATGGCGCGCGCGCAGTCGTCGTTGCGCGCGAAGGCAATCCACGGATTCGACTCGCGGCCGGCAGTCACGTCGTGACGGGTGGTTTTCGCTGGGCGCGGCGCCCCGAATCGCTCGGTGTGCCGCCGCAGGCCGGCATCATTGCGCTGACGCTCGACGGACAGGCAATCGCTCAAGCCGAGCGCACCGGTAACGTGCTTTGGCTCGGCCGGCGGCGCGGGCCGGTCGAGCAACAGCAGCTCGATCTGCAGGTGTATCGACTGCTGAGCGATCAGATTCCCGCCATGCTGACGACGGTCATCCGATTGCAAGCCGCTGGCGAGGCGCGTGAGGAGCTCCTGGCGCCGGTTCTGCCCACGGGGTTCGTCCCGGTGAGCCTCGCGAGCGCCTTGCCCGCGCGAGTCGAACCGGACGGTCGGCTGCGCGTCCAGGTCCGAGCGGGAACCTGGCAGATCCAGATTGCAGCTCGCGGCTCCGGAATCGCCCAGGACCTGCATCGGCCGGCGGGTGACGGACCGTGGGTCAACGATGAGATCTGGAGTTTCACGGCGGCTGATCGGCTGCGGGTCGCCGGCATCGAAGGGGTCGAGTCCATTGATCCCGGCCAGGCAAACGTCCCCGAAGAATGGCGCTCGTTTCCGAGCTATCGCGTCGGGCGTGATGCCGAGGTCAAGGTCGTGGAAAGGAGCCGCGGCCTCGCCACTACCGATGACAACCAGCTCACGCTCTTGCGCGCGCTGTGGCTCGACTTCACGCACCACGGATTCACGGCGGTCGATTCCATCAGCGGCAGCATGCGCCAGGGCTGGCGTCTGGACATGACGGAGCCGTATCGGCTGCTGAGCGCGCGCAGCGGCGAAGACAATCTCCTCATCACCCGGGGCGCGAACGATCGCGCGACCGGCATCGAGGTGCGTTCCCCGCAAGTGCAACTGCAGGCGGTGAGCCGCGTCGAGGGCGGGAGCTCGATGCCGGCGACGGGCTGGCAGGGCCGCTTCAGCAACGTCCAGGGGACGCTCCACTTGCCGCCTGGCCATCGCCTCGTTGCCGCGGTCGGTGCGGATAGCGCGCCCGGCGCATGGATCGAGCAATGGCGCCTGCTCGACATGTTCCTGGTGCTGGTCGCGAGCCTTGCCGTTGCGCGCCTGCTGGGGTGGCAGGTCGGACTGCTCGCGCTCGTTGGGCTCGCGCTGACGCATCACGACAGCAGCGGGATGATCTGGTTGTGGGTGAACCTGCTGGTGGCGGTCGTGCTCGCGCGCGAGGCGCCGGAAGGCCGGCTGCGATTCCTTGCGTCGATCTACCGGGCGGTGGCCGCAGCCATCCTGGTGATTGCGCTGGTGCCGTTCATTGCAAGCCAGGCGCGACTCGCGATCTATCCGCAGCTCGACTCCGGGAACTACTACGGGGTGCCGGCGCCGTTTCCTGCAGCGGCGCCGCCGGAGGCTGGCGTGATTCAGCCCACGGGAGTCGCGACAGAGGCGGACAAGATGGAGGCACAGTCGCCCGCGCAGATGAACATGCCTGCCGAGCGAGAGATGGCCAAGGGCCGCGCGGAAGAGAAGCTGGCAAGTTTCGGTGGCGCCTATCTCTCCAAGCGACTGACGCGGCCCACCGAACGATACGCTCCGGGCACACTGCTGCAGGCGGGGCCCGGCATTCCGGAGTGGCAGTTCATCGCGCAGCCCTACGCGTGGTCCGGACCGGTGGACGCCGGCCAGAAGGTTCGCTTCGTGATTGCGACGCCGTTCTGGCTGTCGCTCTGGAGACTCGCCGGTATCGTGCTGTTGGCTGCGCTTCTCGTCCTGCTGGTCCGTTTTGCCTACGGCTGGCCACAGCGCTGGCCGCAACTGCCGCGCTTCGGCGCTGCTCCTGCTGGCTGGGTGCTTGCACTTGCGGTGCTGGCCTCGCTGGCGGCGCCACATCCCGCGCGCGCCGCTCTTCCGGATGCCGCGCT
>DATBIF010000206.1:0-2234 GCA_036557045.1 Steroidobacteraceae bacterium | reverse complement strand
CTGCACCTGGACGGACGGCGGCTGTGGGTGTTCCTGTTCATCTGTTTGCTGCTGGCGACACTCGCAAGCACGGGCGACAGCGGACGGCTGCTCCTGCGCTATCAGCGCGACGCGGTTCTGGCGGGCGAGTGGTGGCGACTGGTCACCGGCCACCTGGTTCACCTGAGTTGGGCGCACCTGGCACTGAACTTGATGGGGCTCCTTCTAATGTGGGCGCTGTTCGCAGGCGACTACCCACCCAGCCGCTGGCTCCTCATTCTCGCGGGATCGGCCGTCGCCATCGATGCAGGATTCCTGCTGCTCGATCGCGACCTCGCCTGGTACGTGGGTCTCTCCGGAGTCCTGCACGGCGTCATGGTTGCGGGAACCGTCGCGCATTGGCGGCGCCGCGAACCTGACGCGTGGATACTGGCGCTCTTCCTGGTTGCGAAACTCGCCTACGAGCAGGTCGTCGGCGCCATGCCTTATAGCGCAACGTCGGCAGGCGGGCCGGTCGTCGTCGACGCGCATCTCTACGGCGCGATCGGCGCGCTCATCGTGGTCACGGCACTGACTCTCGTGCGCAAGCCGCTATAATTCGCCGCTCCGCACAGGATCGAGGCATGTCACTCGCATTCGTTTTTCCCGGCCAGGGGTCGCAATCGGTCGGCATGCTGAGCGCGCTCGCAGCCGGCGAGCCCATCGTCACCGAGACCTTCGCGCAGGCTTCCGCGGCGCTCGGCTACGACCTGTGGAAGCTGTGCCAATCCGGACCCGAAGCGGATCTCAACGCCACGGAGCGCACGCAGCCCGCGATGCTGGCGGCGGGCGTGGCCACCTGGCGGGTCTGGCGACGACGCGGCGGACCCGCTCCGGTGATGATGTCCGGTCACAGCCTCGGTGAATTCACCGCGCTGGTGTGCGCGGAGTCGTTGGATTTTGCTACTGCCGTCGACCTCGTCAGATTCCGCGGCCGTGCCATGCAGGAAGCCGTTCCTGCCGGACAGGGCGCGATGGCGGCCGTGCTCGGTCTCGAGGACGCCGCTGTCGTCAGTGCCTGCGCAGCGGCCGGGCAGGGCGAAGTGGTCGAAGCCGTCAACTTCAATGCCCCCGGCCAGGTCGTGATCGCCGGGCAGGCCGCGGCGGTGCGCAGGGCCATCGAGCTCTGCAAGGAAAAAGGCGCGAAGCGTGCGCTCGATCTGCCGGTGAGCGTGCCTTCACACAGCTCGCTGATGCGGCCCGCGGCCGCAAAGCTGCGCGAGCGCCTCGAGCACATCGAGGTGCGCACACCAAAGGTCCCGGAGATCTACACCGTCGACGTACGCAGGCACGGCGATCCGCAGGAGATTCGCGAAGCGCTGTATCGCCAGCTCTTCAGTCCGGTGCGCTGGGCTGACAGCGTGCGGCAGATGATTGCGGGCGGCGTCACCCACATCGTCGAGTGTGGCCCGGGAAAAGTGCTGACAGCTCTCAACCGTCGCATCGAGCGCAGCAAGGAGATCGCGATGTCGGCACTCGAGGACGGCGCCGCCATCGATGCCGCGATCGCCATTGCGCGAGGGTCAACGCATGCTTGAAGGACAAC
Source organism: Steroidobacteraceae bacterium (assembly GCA_036557045.1). Lineage (GTDB taxonomy): Bacteria > Pseudomonadota > Gammaproteobacteria > Steroidobacterales > Steroidobacteraceae > DATBVX01. The sequence goes on along the minus strand of DATBIF010000206.1, from coordinate 670 downwards.
TGGCGCTCGTCACCGGCGCATCACGCGGCATCGGCCGCGCGATCGCTCTCGCCCTGGCGAAGCAGGGCGCTACGGTGGTCGGAACTGCCACGACCACCCAGGGGGCGCAGGGCATCGAGGCGGCGCTGCGCGACGCCGGAGGCAAGGGCCGCGGCATCGTTCTCGATGTGACCGACGCGGCGAGCGTCGACGCAGCGATCGCGGACATCGAGGCGCGCGAGGGCACACCCACGATCCTGGTGAACAACGCCGGCATCACGCGCGACGGCCTGTTGCTCAGGATGAAGGCCGAAGACTGGCAGGCGATCATCGATACGAATCTCTCGTCGGTCTTCCGGCTTTCGAAGGCGTGCCTGCGCGGCATGATGAAGCAGCGCAGGGGGCGCATCATCAACATCGCGTCGGTTGTCGGAGTGATCGGCAACGCCGGCCAGGCGAACTACGCCGCGGCGAAAGCGGGCATCATCGGTTTCAGCAAGTCGATGGCGCGCGAAGTTGGATCGCGCGGGATCACGGTCAACGTCGTGGCGCCGGGGTTCATCGACACTGACATGACGCGGGCGCTGAGCGAAGAGCAGCGCACGGCACTCCTGGGGCCAATCGCACTGGGCCGGCTCGGTACGGTCGAGGACGTCGCCGCTGCGGTGATTTTTCTCGCTTCGCCCGGAGC
>DATBIF010000205.1:0-4728 GCA_036557045.1 Steroidobacteraceae bacterium | reverse complement strand
TGCACGCCCTCGTCCGACCACTCGAGCGTGTCTTCGGGCGGGGACTTGAACATCATGAAGAGCCGCACGCTGTCAGCGCCGAACTGCTCGACCAGTGCGGTCGGATCGACACCGTTGTTCTTGGACTTCGACATGGTGCGCATGCCTTCCCACTCGACCGGCCGCCCGTCGCTGGCCAGCGTCGCCGCGATGCGCGCGCCCTTGGCGTCGACTTTCACGTCGACATCCGCCGGGTTGAAGTAGGTCACGCGCCCATCCGCGCTGGTGCGCGAATAGATGTCGTTGAGCACCATGCCCTGCGTCAGCAGGTTCATGAAGGGCTCGGAGAACTGCACCAGGCCGAGATCACGCATGACGCGCGTCCAGAAGCGCGAGTACAGCAGGTGCAGGATCGCGTGCTCGATGCCGCCGATGTACTGATCCACCGGCGACCAGTACTGCGTGCGCTCGTCGACTGCTGCGCGCGCGTTGTCGTGGCTCGCGAAGCGCATGTAGTACCAGGAGGAGTCCACGAAGGTATCCATCGTGTCGGTCTCGCGGCGCGCAGGTGCGCCACAGCGCGGGCACCTGCACTCGAGGAACGAAGGTGTCCTGGTGAGCGGATTGCCGCTCCCATCCGGCACCAGGCCTTCCGGCAGTACCACCGGAAGATCTTCGTCCGGCACGGGCACATCGCCGCAGCCCGGGCAATGCACGATCGGTATCGGGCAGCCCCAGTAGCGCTGGCGCGAGATGCCCCAGTCGCGCAGCCGCCAGACCGTCTGCTCCTCGCCGAGCGCAAGTGCCTTGAGGTCGCGTGCGATCGCAGAGACAGCCTGCTCGTAGTCGAGGCCGTCGTATTTCCCGGAATTCACACAGCGTCCGTGCTCTGCGTACCACCCCTGCCAGGCCTCGGTCGAATAGGTGCGGCCGTCGACGTCGATGACGGGCCTGATCGGCAGGCGGTACTTGCGCGCGAATTCAAAGTCGCGCTCGTCGTGTCCGGGCACGCCCATCACCGCGCCTTCGCCGTACGCCATCAGCACATAGTTGCCGACCCAGACTTCGATCCTCTCCTGTGTGAGTGGATGCGTGACGAAGAACCCGGTCGGCACGCCCTTCTTTTCCAGCAGCGCGAATTCGGCTTCGGTCACGCCCCCGCTGCGGCATTCCTCGACAAAGGCCGCAACCCGGGCGCTGTCGCGCGCGAGCCGCAACGCCAGCGGATGCTCGGGCGCGATCGCCACGAAAGTCGCGCCCATGATCGTGTCGGCACGCGTCGTGAAGACGCGCAGGAGCTGGCGCGCACCATCGATCTCGTAGGGAAAGCCGAAATTGACGCCCTTGCTCTTGCCGATCCAGTTGGCCTGCATCAGCTTCACGCGCTCCGGCCAGCCCTCGAGGCTATCGAGCGCGCTCAGCAACTCTTCCTTGTAGTCGGTGATGCGCAGGTAATACATCGGGATCTCGCGCTTCTCGATGAGCGCGCCGGTGCGCCAGCCACGCCCGTCGATCACCTGCTCATTGGCGAGCACCGTCTGGTCCACGGGATCCCAGTTCACGATGCCGGTCTTCTTGTAAGCGATGCCGCGCTCGAGCATGCGCAGGAACAACCACTGGTTCCAGCGGTAGTACTCGGGCTGGCAGGTGGCGAACTCGCGGCGCCAGTCGATCGCGAAGCCGAGCGACTGCAGTTGCGCGCGCATGTAGGCAATGTTGTCGTAGGTCCACTTCGCGGGCGGCACGCCGTTGGCGATCGCTGCGTTCTCCGCGGGCAGTCCGAAGGCATCCCAGCCCATGGGCTGCAGCACGTTGTAACCACGCATGCGCATGTAGCGCGTGATCACATCGCCGATGGTGTAGTTGCGCACGTGCCCCATGTGCAGCCGCCCGCTCGGGTACGGGAACATGCACAGGCAGTAGTACTTGCGGCGGCCGGCCTCTTCGCCCGTCTCCAGCAGCTTCTCAGACTGCCAGTAGGCGTTCACGTCGGACTCGACTCGGGCGGGATCGTAACGTTCGTCCATCTGGATATTTTGAAAAATCAATGCCTTGCGGAGAGCGCGCAAGGATACACGAGTGCGCCGCGTGCGGCCAAATCAACCGCCGCGCGACACGGATGCAGGCGTTCCGTTCACGTTTGAGTCATGCGCAAGTCTCGGTCAAGGCGTTATCCTGCGGCTACCCCGCGAGATGTGCCCGACGGGCGCAAAAAGGAAGTGCCGCCCGCAGCGGACACGTTTCGCCGGCGCAGCTGGAGCTGCATCGATAAGTCACCACGCAACCACGGAGGAAGCGTTCCATGAAACCCTCTTTCCGGCTTTCCGCGGCGTTCGGCAGCCTGGCGATCGGGATCCTGGTGAGCGCCGCGTTCGCTGACAATGACAAGGACAACAAGCGTCATCGGCAGGAAATCGTCCGCGCAGTCCTCGTCGGCTTCAACGAAGTGCCGACGCTTTCCAGTGCCGCGAGCGGCGCGTTCAAAGCGGTGATCGATGAAGACGCGGGCACGATCAGCTACGAGCTCAGATACCAGGGGCTCCCGGGCGTCACCCAGGCGCACATTCACTTCGGTCGCAAGGCGATCAATGGCGGCATCGTGGCGTTCCTGTGCAGCAACCTCGGCAATGGCCCGGCGGGCACACAAGCGTGCCCGGCGGGTGAAGCAACGCTGACGGGCACGATCCAGATGGCGGACGTCGGTGCGGGCGCGGCGGGCCAGGGCATCGCGGCGGGTGAGTTCGGCGAGTTCCTCGCGGCGATCCGCTCGGGTTCTACTTACGCCAACGTTCATTCAACAGGCTTCCCCGGCGGCGAGATTCGCGGCCAGGTCGTCGAGTCTTTCAGGTAGTCCACCTGTGGCGCGCCGCTCCTGCCGGCGCGCCTTTATTTCCGTGCGGGGCGCGAATCTCTACGGCGGCTGGGGCGTAAAGCTCAACGCCGCACCGGCGGCTGAGCGCGGACCCACCCACAGGCCGCCATCCGTGCGCGGCTGAAAGCGCACACGCGCGCGCGTGAGATAACCCGCGGTGCCGGCGATGTCGCGCACCGTGACTTCGAATGCCGCCAGGCAAGGCGTCTTGCGCACTCCCGCGCCCGGATAGTCGGCGACGAATCGATGACGCGTCGTGATGCGAATGCGCTGCGAGCCCCATTCGAAGCGCAGGCCCTCTTCCTCGACCTGCGGCTCCTGCTGCAGCAGTAAGCGATACAGTTGGGCGCTGCGCTCCGGATCCGAGGACACGATCGTCGCGCCGGTGAGTGCGCTCGCCGAGTTCGGATGTCCCATCACCTCGGACTGGAATACCAGTTCCGGCGTGTGATTGTGCACGAAGCACACCAGTCCTTCCGGCGCGCTGCGCGGCGCAAGCGTGAACCAGTGAAACTGCGCGGCGCCGCGTCGCGCTCCGTAGGCGACATCGCGCGTCGCCACCGAGACTGCCGAGGGCTCCAGACCCGCGACGCGGCAGCGCTCCGCATCGGCTTCGATATCGGTACTCGCGAAGGCAAGGATTTCCAGACCCTGATGGCGACGCACGTAGTCTGCAACCGGGTGAGGGCGGGCGCCCGCCTCGAGCGCCGACAACTCGACATAACCTTGCTCGAGCACGGCGTGCGAGCACAGCTGTTGCAGCGAGTGACGCTCGCCGGTCTTCGGATCGGCCTGCATCAGCAGCTTGGGCGGCGTAGTAATGAAGCCGAGCCTCTCGAATGCGGCTTGCATCGCCGCGACGTCGGGGCCGACCAGGCCGACATGATCGATACGAATCATCGCCGGGACTATACTGGAGCCGCCCCTTGACGCCGAGGCGCCGGCCATAAGCCCGCCATGACCGGCACCGCACCTACCGTCGCGGGCGAGCCGCAGGAGGCGAGTCATGAGCTACATGCAAGAACGCTCGACCTTCCGCCTGACTTCTGGATTGATACTGGCGCTCGCCGTTCAGACGGGATTGCTGCTGGCGCTGAAGAGCGGCCTGGTGCCGCACTTCAGCGCGGACCGACACATCACCACCGCCGTGTTCCCGGTACCATCTCCGGTCGAGCCACCACCGACGCCGATTGCACGTCCCAACATCGAGAGCGGCTTGATCACACAAGTCGAACCTCCGCCCAGCGTTCCAATCATCATCGAGGAAGAGACTCCTCCGCTTGAACCGCGGGTCGTCATGCCCAAGGACGAAGGCGGGTCCGGTCCGAGCGTGGCGCCGACCGCCGCAATCACGCGGCTTCGAAGTGATCCACGTCACCCGCTGACGCAGCCACAATACCCGCCAGCCTCCATCCGGCAGGGCGAGACGGGGACGGTCACGCTCCTCCTCTATGTATTTCCCGATGGTCGCGTGGGCGACGCACGGGTTGCCACGAGCAGCGGTTTTGCTCGTCTCGATGCGGCCGCGATGCGCGAAGCCAGGCGCGCGTGGAGATTTCTGCCGGCGACGTCCGCTGGCACGGCAGTCGGCGCCTGGGGAACTTACTCGGTGACTTTCAGGCTCACCGACTGAGCCAGCGCATGCCACGCCGGTCGACGGCGCCGCATGCCCCATGAATGACCGCGGAGTTCTTCACAGCACTCACTGACTTCATTCTGGCGGCGCTCTGCCTGGTTCTCACACGCGCATTCGCGCGTGGCCACGGCTGGACTTTGCGCGGGCCGCTGGTCCTCTTTGCAGGTTTCGCGCTGGCGGCGTTGGCGGGCGGAATCTGGCACGGCTTCTTCAGTGCCCGCCTGGATCTGGCGCAGGCGAT
>DATBIF010000204.1:0-3152 GCA_036557045.1 Steroidobacteraceae bacterium | reverse complement strand
ATAGTAGCCCCACTCGCCGTTGTTGCCGCCGTACTCGGCCCAGGCCGCGCGTCGCCCGAAGGAGCCGCCGTATGCCTGCAGGCTGCCGCCCTGGAAGCTGAAGCCGGTCTTCATTTGCAACGACAGGGAGCCGCCGAGCGTGTTGAGTCCGAACACGGGGTTCGCGCCGGCGAAGAGTTGCAGCGAATCGATCGCCGAGAGCGCAATCAGGTCCCAGTTGACGGCGTCGCCGAACGGCTCGTTGATGCGCACGCCGTTCTGGTACACGGCGATTCCCTGTGCCAGGCCGAGCAACGGGGAAGCGGTGAAGCCGCGGAAATTGACGTCCGGCTGCAACGGGTTGTTCTGCGCATCGTTGATGCTCACGCTCCCCAGCTGGTGGTTCATGAAATCGGTGAGATCGAGCGCCTGGGAGCTCTTGATCTGGTCCGCGGTCGCGGTCTGTACGTTGGCCGGGACGCGGTCGCGTGGCATCTCGTAGCCGTACGGAGCGGCGACGACGATCTCGCCGATGCGGCCGGGCGGCGACGCGGCGTCATCCGTCTGCGCGCTCGCCGTGGTGCATCCGAGGAGCAGGGCCCACACGGGGCGGTTCAGAAATCGTGGCATGATGTCCGCAGATCTTCTTGTGTTGCGCGCGGTGCTGAGCCGGGAGCTGCAGGCAACCCTAGAATCCCACAACCAGGCCCGCTTTCGACAGGGATCTTGTCCCCGAGTTGAGCGGGAGGTTTTCCCGGCATGTTCTAGCGGAAATAGCCATGAGACAGTTACAGGGCACATCGATGCAAGCCATGCCCCTGCGGGCCAATCGCATGAGCGCACGACGCGACCTGCTGGTGGTCGCCTGCCTCACCGCGCTGGTCTTTGCGCTCGCGGTGCGCTTCGAGCTGAGCGAGCTGGTGCTGGTGATCACCCGGCGCTTCGAGCATGTGCAGCTCGATGAGCTGGTGTTGACGTTCCTGGTGCTGTCGCTCGCGCTCACCTGGTTTGCCTGGCGTCGTTATCGCGAGGCGCGTGCCGAGCTCGAGCGCCGGCGGGCAACCGAAGCGCAGCTCAGCCAGCTGCTGCTGGAGCATCGCCAGCTCGCCCAGCAGCACCTGCAGGTGCAGGAAATGGAGCGCAAGGTCCTCGCGCGCGAGCTCCACGACGAGCTCGGTCAATACCTCAACGCCATCAAGATCGACGCGGTGTCGATCCACTGCAAGGCGCCCGGAACCGATTCGCCGGTCGCGCGCGGCGCCGCTGCGATCATCGAGCACGTGGATCACGTCTATGCGGTCGTGCGCGATCTCATCCGCAGGCTCCGCCCGATCGGGCTCGACGAGCTCGGCCTCGAGGCAGCCCTGGAACAATACGTGGATGACTGGAAGCGGCGCCTGCCCTCGATCCGGTTCCACCTTTCTCTCGAGGGCGACCTCGACACGGTCAACGAGCCCGTGGCGCTCGCGGTCTACCGCCTGTTGCAGGAAGGCATGACCAATGTGTCCAGGCACGCGCAAGCCGGGCGCGTCGACATTCACGTGCAACGGATCGAGTCCTCCGCAGCGGGATCCAGGGTGCTCTTCAGCATGGCCGACGACGGTCGTGGCACTGATCTCAGCGCGATGCGGCCCGGTCTCGGCCTCATCGGCATGCGCGAGCGCATCGAGGCCCTGGGCGGCGATCTGCAGGTGAGCGCCGAAGCGGGGCGGGGCTTCGCGATTCGGGCCGACATTCCGGCGGCGGCGACGCAGGAGAGCGAGGCGGCATGAGCGGGCTCATCAGCGTGCTGCTGGTCGACGATCATCCGGTCGTGCGCAAGGGGTACTGCCAGCTGCTCCAGGAAGGCGGTGGCATCCGCGTCCTGGGCGAAGCAGCCACCGTCGCCGAGCTTTTCCAGCAGTCCGCGATCCTCGAGGCGAACGTCATCGTGATGGATATCGCATTGCCCGGGGTGAGCGGCATCGAGGGCATTCGTCGCATTCTCGTGCGCTGGCCCGAGGCGCGCGTGCTCGCTTTCAGCATGTACGAGGATCCCATCTTCGTGCGGCGCGCACTCGCTGCCGGCGCCGCCGGCTACGTCACCAAGGCGAGCGCGCCGCACGTGCTGGTGGATGCGATTCATTCGGTGGCTGCGGGCAGGCGCTACCTCAGCCACGATGTGGCGCAGGGGCTCGCGTTCGGCTCGACTACACCCGAGGCGGCAGCGCCCATGGCGCTCTCTGCGCGCGAATTCGAAGTGCTCGAGCTGCTGCTGCAGGGATGTACGCTCGAGCAAATTGCGAAACAGCTGTCGCTGAACCCGAAGACCGTCGCCAATCACCAGTCGGTGATCAGGCAGAAACTCGGCGCCGAGAACTCTGCGCAACTGTTTCGCATCGCCCTGCGGCTCGGTCTGGTGCCTCCGGTGTGAATCTCAGCGCGGCCCGAAGCTCGCCGTGAAGCCGACGAGCCAGGTGCGCTCCGGCGCGGGTTCGAAGTAACGGGCATTGGCTGCGTTGACGATCACCGACCCGACGTAACTCTCGTCGAAGACATTGTCGACGCGCACGAACTCCTCGAGATGCCAGGTGCCGACCTGCTGACGCAGTCCTGCGTGCCAGTTCATCACGACGTAGGAGTCAGCGGACGCTGAATTGAGATCGTCGGCGAAGACGCGGTCTGCCCAGCGAGCTTCCACACCGGTGGAGAACCCGGCGGGCGAATAGCTCCAGTTGAGATCCGCATAGGCGGAGTTCTCAGGCACGCCCGGGATCTGGTTGCCGGAGAGATCGATGCCGGCGAAGTTGGTGAACTCCTCGAAGCGAGCCCGCGTGAACGTGTAAGCGATGTCCAGCGTCAGCGACGCATTCAGCATCGAAAACGATCCGGCGAGCTCCGCGCCTTCGCGCCGGGTGAGATCGGCATTCACGAAAGTGTTGCGGCCGGGGAATGGAGCAGGGCCGGTAACGATGTCGTGGCGCGTGTCGGAGCGGAACAGAGTGGTATTGAGCTGCGCGTTCGGGCCGATGCGCCACTTCACTCCCAGCTCACCATTAGTGCTCTGCGCGGCCTGCAGATCGAAATTCAATCCCGGCGCGCCATCCGGCCGGTAGGCGAGCTCTGCGAAGGTCGGCGTCTCGAAGGCGCTGCCGATGGAGGCGAATACGTGTACGCCGGGCGTCGCCTGGTAC
>DATBIF010000203.1:0-3214 GCA_036557045.1 Steroidobacteraceae bacterium | reverse complement strand
CGTCGAACGCTGCAGGGGACTCCCGGTGAAAATCATACTCGACGATTACCGCAAGCTCGCCGGCCAATTCGATCGCATCTTCTCCCTCGGCATGTTCGAGCACGTCGGACTGCGCAACTACCGCAGATATTTTTCTGTCGTCAGAAAGCTCCTCGTGGACGACGGCCTGTTCCTGCTGCACACGATCGGCCGCAATAATTCCGCCGCGGCGAACGATCCGTGGATCGAGCGCTACATCTTCCCGAACTCGATGCTGCCATCGATGGCGCAGATCGCGAGCGCGAGCGAGGGGCTGTGGGTGACGGAGGACTGGCACGGCTTCGGACCCGACTACGACCGCACGCTCATGTGCTGGTACGACAATTTCGAGCAGCACTGGAGCGAGATCGCCGCGAACTACGGCGAGCGATTTCGCCGCATGTGGCGTTTCTGGCTGCTGAGCTCGGCCGCGGCGTTTCGCGCGCGCCGTACGCAGCTCTGGCAGATCGTGCTCTCGCCGTCGGGGGTGCCCGGAGGTTACCGCGAGGTGCGCTGATGGAAGCCTTCATCCAAAGCGCCCCGCAGCTCGGCAATCAATATCTCGACGACACGCTCCTGCGCGCGGTGCTGGCGCGCCGTCTTCCGCCGGACGTGCTGGAGGTGATCCGGCCGGAGCTCGAGCGCACCGGTGCGCTCGCCGCCGGCGAGCTCTACGCACAGCAGCTGGCTGATCGTCTCAACGAGCCGCAATTGACGCACTGGGACCCGTGGGGTTCGCGGATCGATCGCATCGGACTCACTTCGTTGTGGCGCCGGGCGGAGGTCCTGTCCGTCGAGCTCGGGCTCACGGCGATCCCCTACGAGCGACGTCATGGACGTCATTCGCGTGCGCATCAGTTCGCGCTGATCTACCTGTTCCATCCCTCCACTGACATGTACACCTGTCCGCTCGCGATGACCGACGGCGCCGCGCGCACTTTGCTCGAATCCGGCAATGCCACGCTCGTCGAGCGCGCGGTGCCTCATCTGACGAGCCGCGATCCCGAGAGCTTCTGGACCAGCGGGCAGTGGATGACCGAAGCAAGCGGCGGCTCGGACGTCGGCGCGTCGCTCACGCGCGCACGCGTCGACGAGCACGGACGGTGGCGGCTGTATGGAAAGAAGTGGTTCACATCCGCAGCCACCTCGCAGATGGCACTGACCCTCGCGCGTCCCGAGGGCAACAGTCCAGGCGGGAGCGGGCTCGCACTCTTTTACGTGGAGACACGCGATGCCAGTGGGCAGCTGCAGGGGATCCGCATCGAGCGCCTCAAGGACAAGCTCGGCACGCGCAAGGTGCCGACCGCCGAGCTGACGCTCGAGGGCACGCCCGCGGTCGCGGTCGCGGGCACCACCCATGGCACGCGCCACATCGCGCCGATGCTCAGGATCACGCGCGCATGGAACAGCGTGTGTGCGTGCGCGTTCATGCGCCGCGGAATCGCCCTGGCCGCCGACTACGCGCGGCGCCGCGAAGCGTTCGGCGCGCGGCTCATCCATCAGCCGCTGCATGCAGACACGCTCGCGGGTCTGCAGGCGGAGCTGGCCGGAGCGCTACTCATGACGTTCGAGCTCGTCGAGCTGCTCGGCGCCGACGAGGCGCGGGAGCTGACCGACGAGAGCCGGGATCTTCTGCGGCTGCTCCTGCCGATCACCAAGCTCGTGACCGGCAAGCAGGTCGTGGCATGCCTGAGCGAGATCCTCGAATCCTTCGGCGGCGCAGGTTACGTCGAAGACACCGGGCTCCCGGTGCTGCTGCGCGACAGCCAGGTCCTGCCGATCTGGGAAGGAACGACGAACGTTCTGTCGCTCGACGCCTTGTTGCGAACCGAAGTGCAGGACGGGCTGCGTGCACTTGCTGCGCGCGTGGAGAAAGCGCTCGCAGGGGCGCGCGATCCACGTCTCGAGGACGCGGCAGCGGTGGCGCGTCACCTGCTGGAGCGTGCGTTACGCTGGGTTTCCCTCGCCCGCGAACGCGATGCCGCCCAGGCGGATGCCCGGCGCTTCGCCATGGTCGCGGGGCGCGCGTTGCAGCTCGCGCTGCTCATCGAGCAAGGCGACTGGTCAGCGTTGAAGGAGAGGAGTGGAAGCGTGATTGCGCTGGCGCGGCGTTTCGCCACGGTGCCGCTGCCAGCGATCGATGCCGCGCCGCCCGCGGAATCACGCGCGGCGCTCGAGGGGCTTGTGCCCCGTCAGTAGATCCGGAACAGGTGAACGTCCGAGTGGTTGTCCTGGAAGTCCGGGAGCACACGGCGCTCGCGGCCACCGAACAGCCCGGAGCTCGTCAGCAACGCATCCACCTCGAACGGCGAGAGCATCCGCTCGGTTTCGCGGAAGCGCGCGCCGGCGGGTGCCGGGCGGAGCTTTTCACCAGCCAGATTCTGTAAAGCCAGGTTCGGGTTGCGCATACAGTACCTTGCTTTCAGGCCGGTACACGCTAGCGCCGCCGCAAGCGATGGATGTTGTCTCAAGGCAAGTTTCACCCCCGAAATTGTCGAATTGCGAGCTGTCTCTCATTGCCGACAGCCGTTCCGCTATGCTGCACAAACACAAATGAAGAGGCGGGGGGCGGGCGATGGCTTCGAGCTGGCGATTGTGCGTGCTCATGTGCGCCTTGCTGTCGGCATGCAGCGGGGGCCGCGAGGTCGATCACCCTGCCGGGCCGGCCACGGACTGGACGAGCTTCGGTGGCAGCCCAGGAGGCGGGCGCTACTCAGCGGCCAATGAAATTACTCCTGGGAACGTCCACGCATTGCAGCTCGCCTGGATGCATCGCTCCGGGGATTTCCGCGGCCCGCCGAAGGAAGGTGTAGGCGCCATCAACGGGCCGTTGCAGCAGACGGGCTTCGGTGCCACGCCGATCGTTTCCGGCGACACGCTCTACTACTGCACGCCGTACAACCGCGTGTTCGCACTCGACGCTGCGACGGGCAAGGAGCGCTGGGTTTTCGATCCGCACGTCGACATGAGCCAGGAGAACGTGCCGGTTTGCCGCGGCGTTTCGTTGTGGGAGGCGCACGGTGCCTCGGCTCCGTGCACGAAACGCATCTTCACCGGGACACTCGATGCCCGGCTCATCGCACTGGATGCCGAGAGCGGCGTGGCATGCACGGATTTCGGCGCGGGTGGTACCGTGGATCTCAATTTCGGGCTGACGCCGCACGGCTCCAAGGAGTACAGCGTGACGAGTCCGCCA
>DATBIF010000202.1:0-1901 GCA_036557045.1 Steroidobacteraceae bacterium | reverse complement strand
GAGCCGGTGAATCAGCCACGGATAGCCGTGGTAGGCAAAGATGATGGGCTTGTCGGTCGTGAACAGCCCGTCGAACTCGGGTCCCGACAAGCCGTGCGGATGTTCCTCGCGCGGCTGCAGCGTCATGAGATCCACCACGTTGATGACCCGGATCCTGAGCGCCGGCACGTGCGCGCGCAGCAGGTGGACGGCCGCGAGCGTTTCGAGCGTCGGTACGTCTCCGGCGCAGGCCATCACGACGTCCGGCTCGCCGTCCGCGTCGGTGCCGGCCCACTCCCAGATACCGATGCCCGCGCTGCAGTGCCTGAGCGCGCTGTCGAAATCGAGCCACTGCGGCTGCGGCTGCTTGCCGGCCACGATCACGTTCACGAGGTTGCGGCTGCGCAGGCAGCAGTCGGTCACGCACAGCAGCGTATTGGTATCGGGCGGCAGGTACACGCGCACGATGGCCGCCTTCTTGTTGATCACCACGTCGATGAATCCCGGGTCCTGGTGCGAGAAACCGTTGTGGTCCTGGCGCCAGACGTGCGAGGTCAGCAGGATGTTGAGCGAGGCGATCGGACGTCGCCAGGCGATTTCCCGGCTGACCTTGAGCCACTTGGCATGCTGGTTGAACATCGAGTCGACGATGTGGATGAAGGCTTCGTAACACGAAAACAGCCCGTGCCGTCCGCTGAGGAGGTAGCCCTCGAGCCAGCCCTGGCAGGTGTGCTCGGAGAGAATCTCCATGACGCGACCCTCGGGCGCGAGATGCTCATCGTCCGGCCGCCGTTCGGCCATCCAGGCGCGCTCGGTCGCCTCGAACAAGGCATCGAGGCGATTCGAGCTGGCCTCATCGGGGCTCACCACGCGGAAGTTGCGTGCCGCGCCGTTGAGTTTCATGACATCGCGCAGCAGGCGGCCCATGGCGCGCGTGGGCTCGTCGACCAGCCGGCCCGGCCTCGTCACGGGCGCTGCATGGGCGCGGATATCCGGCATGTGCAGATCACGCAGGAGCAGTCCGCCGTTGGCGTGCGGATTCATTCCCATGCGATGTGCGCCCTGCGGCGCAAGCGCGAGCACCTCCGGGCGCGGTGTGCCGCGCGCGTCGAAGAGTTCCTCGGGGCGATAACTCTTCAGCCACTGCTCCAACAGCCGCAGATGCTCGGGCCTGCGCAACTCGCCGAAGGGGACCTGGTGCGAGCGCCAGGAGCCCTCGCTCTTCTTGCCGTCCACTTGCTTGGGACCGGTCCAGCCCTTCGGGGTATCGAGGACGATCATCGGCCAGCGCGGGCGCTGCAACGCGCCGCCGGCGCGCGCGCCGCGTTGAATGGCGCCGATCGCGTCGATCACCGCGTCGAGTGTCGCCGCCATTTGCTGGTGCACGAGGCGCGGCTCGGAGCCTGCGACGAAGTGCGGCTGGTAGCCGTAGCCGAGGAGCAGGCACTCGAGCTCCACGCGCCCGATGCGCGCGAGCACCGTCGGGTTGGCGATCTTGTAGCCGTTCAGATGCAGGATCGGCAGCACCGCGCCGTCAGCGGCGGGGTTGAGAAACTTGTTCGAGTGCCAGGCAGTCGCCAGCGGTCCGGTTTCCGCCTCGCCGTCGCCGATGACACAGGCGACGATCAGGCCGGGATTGTCGAGCGCGGCGCCATAGGCGTGTGCCAGTGAGTAACCGAGCTCCCCGCCTTCGTGTATCGAGCCCGGGATTTCCGGCGTTGCGTGACTGCCGATGCCCCCCGGAAAGGAGAACTGCCTGAACAGCCGCGCCATGCCCTCCGCATCCCGGGGTACGTTCGGGTACAGCTCGCTGTAGCTGCCCTCGAGCCAGGTGTTGGCCACGAGCGCGGGCCCGCCGTGACCGGGGCCCGCGACGTAGATCATGTCAAGGTCGTCCCGCCTGATGATGCGATTGAGCTGCG
>DATBIF010000201.1:0-6621 GCA_036557045.1 Steroidobacteraceae bacterium | reverse complement strand
GGGCCAGCCCCGCGCGGCTCATCGCATCGCGCACGTGCTCGTACTCGGACGGATCGGTGAGGACGTCGATCGAGCCGTCATCGTTGGTGACGATGTCCTCCGCCCCGGCGTCGAGTGCCGCGCTCATGACCGCATCTTCGTTGCTGCCGGGCGGGTAGCACAACATGCCGACCTCGTTGAAGAGGTAGCCGACCGAGCCCTCGGCGCCGAGATTGCCGCCGTAGCGGGTAAAGGCATGGCGCACATCGGCCACGGTGCGATTGCGATTGTCGGTGAGGCACTGGACCATGATGGCGACGCCGCCGGGTCCGTAGCCTTCGTAGTGCACTTCCTGGAAGTTGTCGGTGCCGCCCTCGCCCGTGCCGCGCTTGATGGCGCGCTCGATGTTGTCGCGCGGCATGCTGGCTGCACGCGCCTTGTCCATGACCATCCTGAGCCGCGGGTTGCCGTTGGGATCGCCGCCACCGACGCGGGCCGCGGCCGTGATCTCACGGATCAGCTTGGTGAAAATCTTGCCGCGCTTCTTGTCCTGGGCCCCCTTGCGATACTGGATGTTGGCCCATTTGCTGTGACCTGCCATGTGTCTTAAAGCCCGCGCGAAAAGTGCGGGTATCATAGCCGTAAACTGCAGTTCCGGACACCGCCAAGGCGCCTGATTCGACCGTGGAAACAACGACTTCCACCTTGCGTCCCGCCTCCGCCGCGGTGCTCGCCGCGCAGGCGCAGCTCGCCGCTCTCGAACCTGAAGACGGTGCCGATTCAGCGCGAACGCGAGCGCTCGCCCTGTCGCGGATCGTCGCGACGCTTGCGATCGATGACGAGGTGGTGCTCGCTGGCCTCGCCTATCCGTTGCTCGATGCGCGCCTCCTCGATGAGAACGCAGCCACCGAGCGCTACGGCGCGGAACCGGTACGCCTCGCCCGCGAATTGCGCCAGCTCGGCCACATCGGGCTGCCCGCCCAGTGGCGGCCGGAGCAGAAACTCTCCGCCGCGCAGGCCGAGACGCTCCGCAAGATGCTGCTCGCGATCGTCACCGATCCGCGTCTCATCATCCTGCGTCTCGCCGATCAGCTCCTGCGGCTGCGGGAAGCCAAGGAGCTCGCCCCCGAGGCGCAGCGCCAGCTCGCCCTCGAGACGCGCGAGATTCATGCGCCGCTCGCCAATCGGCTCGGGGTGTGGCAGCTCAAGTGGGAGCTCGAGGACCTGTCGTTCCGGTACCTCGATGCGGAGAACTACCGGCGCATCGCGGGCGCCCTCAAGGTGCGCCGCGCCGATCGCGAGCGCTACATCGACGCGGTCATCGAGCAACTGCAGGGCGAACTCGCCAAGGCCGGCATCGACGCGCAGATCGTGGGGCGTCCCAAGCACATCTTCAGCATCTGGAAAAAGATGGAGCGCAAGCAGCTCACCTTCGAACAGGTGCTCGACGTTCGTGCGCTGCGGGTGCTGGTCGATACGATCGCCGACTGCTACGGGGCGCTCGGCGTGGTTCACGGCTTGTGGCCCTACATCCCCGGTGCCTTCGACGACTACATCGCGACGCCCAAGGACAACTTCTATCGCTCGCTCCACACGGCGGTGTTCGGGCCGGGGCACGAGCCCGTGGAGGTGCAGATCCGCACGCGAGAGATGCACGAGCATGCCGAGCTCGGCGTCGCCGCGCACTGGAAGTACAAGGAGGGTGGCCAGCGCGATGCCGCCTACGAGGCCAAGATCCGCTGGGTGCGCCAGCTCCTCGAGCCCGAGGAAGGAAGCGAGTCGGAGCGTGACTTCCTCGAGCGCTTCCGCGCCGAGATCTTCGAGGACCGGATCTACGTCCTCACGCCCAAGGGCGAGGTCATCGATCTCCCGAAGCAAGCCACGCCACTCGATTTCGCCTACCACGTGCACACCGATCTCGGCCATCGCTGCCGCGGCGCCAAGGTGAATGGCCGGATGGTGCCGCTCGACTACCAGCTGCAGAACGGCGAGATCGTCGAGGTCATCACCGCCCGCAATGCGCAGCCGAGTCGCGACTGGCTCAACCCGCACAGCGGCTTCCTTGCCTCGCCGCGCAGCCGCGCCAAGGTGCGCGCCTTCTTTCGCAAGCGCGACGAGACGCAGAACCGGACGGAGGGACGCGAGATCCTCGAGCGCGAGCTGGAGCGGCTGGGTGCACGGGCCATCGCCCTGCCCGATCTCATCAGTGAACTGGGCCTGCGCAATGCCGATGCCCTCTATGCCGCCATCGGCGCCGGCGACATCCACAGTGCGCAGATCGCTGCCGCCGTCCAGCGACGTACCGAACCCGCCGTGGAAACACCCCGCGTGGTGCAGCGACCCGCGCCCACGGGGAGCGCCGTCAGCGGGGTCACGGTCGAACGGGTCGGAAATCTCCTGTCGAATATCGCGCGCTGTTGCCGGCCGGTGCCGCCCGAGCCCATTGCGGGCTACATTACGCTCGGGCGTGGAGTGAGCATTCATCGCAGCAGCTGCGCGAGCCTCCTGCGGCTCAAGGCGCGTCAACCCGAACGCATCATCCAGGTGGCCTGGGGTGAGAAGCGCGACCAGCTGTTTCCGGCCGATATCGCGATCGATGCCCTGGATCGGCGCGGCCTGGTCCGCGATGTCAGCGCCGTGCTCGCGGACGAGAAGATCAGCATTGAAAGGATGAACACGGTGACCAACAGCCGCGAGGGCACGGCGCACATCGCCTTGCGTATCGCTGTGCATGGGCTCGAGGAGTTGAGCCGCGTGCTCGCCCGCATGAGCGCGCTCCCGAACGTGGTGCGCGTGAGGCGCACGGTCTAGTCGCAGCCGCCGCCATGAGCCCGCGCGCGCCCGACATCGTCATCGTCGATCACGACCTCGAAACGCTGCGAACGCTGGTGGCGCCGCTGCGCAAGGATTTCGAGTTCTACCTCACCGTGAGCGCCAACGATGCGCTCGCCGCGCTGGCTCGCTTCCCGATTCGTGTGCTGGTCAGTGGCCAGACGCTGTTCACGGGCTCCGGCATCGAGCTGCTGAACGAGGCGCGCAAGCGTTCGCCCGCCACCGCGCGCGTCATCATGCTCAACGTCGTCGAACGGCGCGCCATCGATGCCGAGCTGGCTGCTGCGCAGCTCTTCTATGTTCTCAAGCGGCCTTGCACGGCCGGGCAACTGAAGGAGGTGCTCGATGCCGCGGCACGCGCGGCCGAAGTCCAGGGAGGGGGCGAGACCGGCGAGCACATCGTGATGGAGTCGGACCATCACGAAACGATCCCCGCGGCCGAGACGCCGAGTACGAACGAGCCGATCACGGTGCTGACCACGGACCCGGATCTGTACGAGGCGGTGCGCACCGCGGTTCACGGCCGCCAC
The DNA here is from genome assembly GCA_036557045.1 of Steroidobacteraceae bacterium. Lineage (GTDB taxonomy): Bacteria > Pseudomonadota > Gammaproteobacteria > Steroidobacterales > Steroidobacteraceae > DATBVX01. Next base: position 3,280 of record DATBIF010000201.1, on the reverse strand, counting down.
CCCGTGCACCTGGCGGCCAAGCTCGAGGACGCTGCTAACCTCGCCGCCTCAGGACAGTGCGCCGTGCTGGTCACGGATGTTGCGCTCACCGAATCGGCGCTCAAGCGGATCACCGGGCACCTGCACGCGCGCGAAGAAGCACTGGTCACGATCGCCGTCGGCAACCGCGAGCAGGGCAATGCGCTCATGGGGCTGCTGGCGAGCGGCGCGATCCATCGGTTCCTGTTGAAACCAGTGACGCCGGGTCTGGCGCGCCTGGCGCTCGAATCCGCGACCCGCCAGCACGCTTCCGCACGCGCGCATCGACACGCCGCCGCCCACTTCGAACTGCGCCCCATGTCGAGCGCGGCGTCCGTCGCGGCCGCGGCACAGGCACAGATCGCGAGCGATCACCCGCCGGAGCCGCGGGAGTTCAGGCCGCCCCGTAACATCGGACGGATCGCAGCGATCGCGGGCGCCGCCTTGGCCGTGCTCGCCGCGCTCGGCGCGGGCTATTGGTATTTCACTCACCGCCCGCAGCCGCCCGATCCCAGAGTGCTTGCCATCGCACAGAACCTGGCGGCGGCGCAGGCCGCAGCGCGCTCGGGTCACGTGCTCGAGCCCGCGCCCGGCAGCGCCTTCGAGCTGTACACGGAGGTTCTGCGCCTCGATCCGCAGAACAAGGAGGCCCGCGCGGGCATCGACCAGATCGCCGACAATTTCATTTCCCAGGCGGAAACGGCGCTGGTCTCGGAAGACCTCGATGCCGCAGCCCTGGCGCTCGCCCACGCGCACCAGGTGAGCCCGGACCACAAGCGCCTGCGCTTCCTCGATGCGCAGCTCGCGAAGGATCGACAGGAACTGCTCGTGCTGCAGGCACGCCAGTCGGCAAGCTCCGGCAATCTCCAGCAGGCGAAGGAGCTCCTGCAGCAGGCACAACAGGTCGAGGCCTCGAAGTCCACGGAAGTGAGCTCCGCTCAGCAGGTGATCGATTCACGCGCGCGCGAGCAGCAAGTCGCACAGTGGCTCGATCTGGCCCGACAGCGCGTTGCGCAGAACCGCTTCACGTCTCCGCCCGACGACAGCGCCAAGTACTACCTGCGCAGTGCGCAGCGGCTCGATCCGCAAAACGTCGTCGTCCAGCAGGGCTTGCGAGATCTCGGCGAACGCGTCGTGGGTTCCGCGGATGCCGCGATCAAGGCGCAACGCTTCGACGTCGCTCGCAACTGGATCGCGCAGGCCCAGGATCTCGACGTCGACGCAGCCAGGCTCGCGGAGCTCAATGCACGCGTCAACGCAGGTGTCGACGTCAAGCAGCGCAGCGACTTGCTGGCGCTCGTGGTGAAGCGCACCGGGGAAAACCGGCTCCTCGAGCCCGCGCAGGACAACGCCCGCTACTACCTCGACCGGCTGAAGCAGATCGATCCAGCATTCCCTGGCACCGACAAGGCGTCGCAGGCTCTGGGAGCGAAGCTCGTGGCGCGCGCGCAGGGCGCAACCGCTGCACGCCAGTTCGACAGCGCCACGCGGCTCCTGGCTGAAGCCAAAGCGGTTGGCTACAGCGGCGCCGACCTCGGTAGTGCGGAAGCGTCCTTGCGCGCGGCGCAAGCGCCCGCCCCGGTGCCGTTGCCGCCGCCGACGCGGCTCAAGTACGTGGCGCCGACCTATCCGCCGGAGGCGGCGACCAAGGGAGTCGAGGGCTGGGTCGACGTCAGCTTCGGTGTCAGCGGCGCGGGCGACGTGATCGACGCGCGAGTCGATGACGCTCAGCCGCGCCGGCAGTTCGATCGCGCGGCGCTTTCGGCGGTGCGGCAGTGGAAATACCAGCCGAGTGACGACGGGGCCGACCACCCACAGCGGCTGAAGACGCGCGTGCAGTTCAAACTGCAGGACTAGACGCGCGCTTTGGTCCCGCGGCCGGGGAAGATCATCGTCATCCCCAGGCCTGGCGAATCGCGCATGTCCGCGAGTGCCTGGGGGACCTCATCGAGTGTGATCTGCCGGCCGAGGAGCTTCTGCGGTTGAAGTTTTCCCTCCTCCATCATGTCCAGGATCGCACCGTAGCGCGCAGCCTGGATTCCGTGGCTGCCGAGGATCTCGAGCTCGTGACCGATCACGCGGCTCATCGGAATCTCGACTGCTTGCGGGAGCAGCCCGACCTGCACGTGCCGCCCTCGCCGGCGCAGGCTCGCGATCGAGTTGACGCACGTGACCACAGACCCAAGCGCATCCACGGAGAGGTGCGCACCGCCTGCCGTTGCGGCGTGGACCGCGGCGGCGACGTCCGCGGTATGACGCGCATCGACGAGCGCATTCGCGCCCATCTCACGCGCAAACCTGAGTTTGTCCTCGGCGACATCGACGGCCACGACGTTCGCGCCCAACGCGCTCGCGATCATGATCGCCGACAGACCCACGCCGCCGCAGCCATGGACCGCCACCCATTCGCCCCGTCGCACGCGGCCCTGGTCGACGACCGCCCGAAAGGCGGTCGCGAAGCGGCACCCGAGACTCGCAGCGGTCGCATAGTCGAGCCAGTCGGGAAGCGCGACCAGGTTCGCGTCGGCGTAGTTGATCGCGACGTATTCAGCGAATGAGCCCCAGGCGGTGAAGCCGGGCTGGAACTGGCTCGGGCAGACCTGCGGATTCCCCCCTTCACACTCAGCGCAGCGACCGCAGCCGCACACGAACGGCACCGTCACCCGATCACCCGCTTTGAAGCGTCGCACTTCGCGGCCGACCGCCGCGATCACGCCGGCAAGTTCATGACCGGGGACATGCGGCACGCGAATATCGGGATCGTGGCCCATCCAGCCGTGCCAATCGCTGCGGCAGAGGCCGGTGGCTTCCACTTGGATGACGACGCCGCCCGGGGCAGGCGTGGGGTCAGCGACCTGCTGCACTCGCGGCAACTGCGCGAAAGCTTCGAAGAAAACGGCTCGCATGGCGCTCGCCTAGTGGCTGGCCTGGCAGCGTTTACGTATTGGGCAGCAATCGATCATCGCCACGTTTCCGCGGAAACGTCCGCTGACGTCTGCGAGTTCTCCACGGCCACACCCTGCGCCCTCGTGCGCCTGGCCTGCTGCAGGAGCACGTCCACGCCGAGGTCGTAATCCATGAGGTCGCCGCGCCAACGGGCCACCGCTGTTTCAGCATCGATCGCCCCACTCGCCATCGCGGCCGCGATGCGCGGCAGGGTGTCAAGTGCGTGGGCGACGCGCACCCGTTCACGAGCGGCGCCGAGATCAATGCCGCACTTCCAGTTGAGCCAGTGCGCACAGGAGTGCGTCGCCCCATCCGA
>DATBIF010000200.1:0-1970 GCA_036557045.1 Steroidobacteraceae bacterium | reverse complement strand
TGCGCGAGTGAAAACGAGCGCCCCGCACCTGCGCGAGCGCAGCGAGCGCCGGCACCTGCGAGGCGAAGCCGAGCCCGCACCCGCCGAGCAGAGCGAGGCCCCGCACTTGGCGAGTCTCGCCGGAGCCGGAGGCGTAGGCAGACGAGCCCCTCCACCTGCGCGAGCGTGAGCGAGCGCCGGCACCTGCCGAGCGAAGCGAGGCGGACTATCCTGTAGACAGATTTCCCGCCCTCGCGTGTCTCTTATGCAGATGACGACAGGCATCCGATGGATGTGGTGAACGGTTGTCTCGATCGAAAGGACATCGAGCGCCTGTACGCGGAGCATGCTACTGTTCTGACCGGATATGCGTGTTCGTTGACGGGCGACCGCTCGGCTGCCGAAGACGTTGTGCACCAGGTGTTTGCACGCCTGCTGCGCGGAGACATCGTGGTCAGGGAGCGTCCGCTCACGTACCTGTGCCAGGCGGTGCGCAACGGGGTCATGAACCAGCGCCGCAACCAATCGAGGGAGGTGGCGCTCGACGAGAACGGCGCATCGTGGCTCGAAGCGCCGCCCTCACTCGCAGAGACAGGTCTCGCGATCGAGGCGGCGCTCGGACGGCTGCCAGAGGAGCAGCGCGAGGTCATCGTCCTGAAAGTGTGGGGGCGTTTGAGCTTCGAGGAAATTGCCGAAGCCGTCGGCGCGCCCGCCAACACCGCCGCCTCGCGTTATCGATACGGACTGTCCAAGCTGCGGGAGCTGTTGAAGCCACTGGGAGTTGACTGACATGGACGCTGCAGACGAACGCTTCGAATCGTTTCTTCGTCAGTTCCATCCGGCGATGCCGCGCGCGGCGCACGACGCGCCAGCCTTCGACGCGGTGGTGACGAGCGAGCAGCAGCTGCGCGAGATCGTCGGCGTGCCAAGCGATCGCGCCAAACGGAAAGAGCGGTCGCTGCTCGACGATCACTGCCGCGCGTTCATTGCGCGCTCGCCGTTTCTCCTGATGGCAACCTCGGGCGCCGACGGACGCTGCGATGTATCGCCGAAAGGCGACGGGCCAGGATTCGTGCACGTACTGGACGATCGCCGCCTGGTCATCCCCGATCGCCCCGGCAACAAACGGCTCGATGGCATGGTCAATCTGCTGGCGAATCCGCACGTGGGTCTCCTCTTCCTCGTGCCCGGACGAGAGGAGACATTGCGTGTCAACGGCCGCGCGTGGATCACACGCAGCGAAGACCTGCTGTTGCGCATGACGGTCAACGGCAAGACGCCGCTGCTCGGGATCGGCGTCGAGGTCGAGCAGTGCTTCCTTCACTGCCCGAAGGCGTTCATGCGATCGCACCTGTGGCGACACGAGGACTGGCCCGAGCCCGACGCGCTCCCCTCGATGGCCTGCGTGCTCTACGACCAGATTCGCCCCGAGGGGCTCACGCTGCAGGACTACGAAACGGATATCGACGAGGGCAATAAGAAGCGCTTGTACTGAGCTATCTGACCATCTTCACCGCTGCTGCGATTCCCTCGACGACGCGATCCGGTTGGAACAGGTGGATCTCGTGGCCGCTGCCGTCGGCGGTGATGTGCACCGACTTCGTGCTCAGGAAGTCGAGGCGCGCCATCGCGCCGGCGCGCGAGCGCCGCTCGGCATCCGACGCGATCCCCGCGCTCGACACGACGACGACGGGCAGTGCGCCGAGCGGTGAGGGACTCGCGTCGGTTTCGTCGAACTCACGCAGGAACTCGCGCCGCCACGAGAGCATCGACGTCGGTTCCGCCGTTTCGGGATTCCACCGCTCCCAATTACGCACGTCCATCCACAACCGGGTCGCTTGCAGCTCGGGTGACAGCCGGTCGAACGGCTCGCCCTCACGTGCGGGCTTTGGTGGCTTGGTCAACCCGCGCAACGGATACGCCGATCGCACGGCGTCCTCTGTGATCTCCCACAGCAGTCCCGACGTACCAACGATGCCAACGCGATTGGC
>DATBIF010000199.1:0-6204 GCA_036557045.1 Steroidobacteraceae bacterium | reverse complement strand
TCGCATCGCTGAGCGGGAGCTTCAGGTGCGTGTCGCGCGCCTGCACCGCGCTGATCACCAGGATCGTTCCGAACATGACTGCCAGCATCCGATTCGTGCGCATGATTCCTGCCCCTGGGTTGAGTTGACGATCCCTCTTCAGCTCAAGCGGCGGAACAACAGCGAGGTGTTGATGCCGCCGAAAGCAAAATTGTTGTTCATCGCGTATTCGCACTGCGCGCGCCGGCCTTCGCGTGCGATGTAATCGAGCTCGCCGCAGCGCTCGTCGACGTTCTCGAGGTTGAGCGTCGGCGCATACCAGTCCGCATTCAGCATCTCGATGGTGGCCCAGCTCTCGATTGCGCCGCAAGCTCCAAGCGTGTGACCGATGTGTCCCTTGAGCGTGCTCACCGGCACGCGCGCACCGAAGAGGCGCGCCGTGGCCTGGGTCTCGGCGATGTCGCCCTGCTCCGTCGCCGTAGCGTGCGCATTGACGTAACCCACCACCGTCGCGGGCACGCCCGCGTCCTCGAGCGCGAGCTCCATCGCGCGCTGCATCGTGTGCGTGTTCGGGTGCGTCAGATGATCGCCATCCGAGTTGCTTCCGAACCCGACGATCTCCGCGTGGATGCGCGCGCCGCGCGCCTTCGCGTGCTCGAGGTCCTCGAGCACCAGCGTGCAGGCGCCCTCTCCGATCACGAGCCCATCGCGGTCACGATCGAAGGGCCGTGGCGTCGTCTTCGGCATCTGATTGCGCGTGCTGGTCGCGAACAAGGTGTCGAACACCGCTGCTTCGCTCGCGCATAACTCTTCAGCGCCGCCTGCCACCATCATCAGTTGCCGGCCGTACTTGATGGCCTCGTACGCGTAGCCAATCGAGTGGCTTCCCGACGTGCAGGCGCTCGAAGCCGGGATCACGCGCCCCTTGAGCCCGAAATAGACGCCGATGTTGGCCGCGGTCGTGTGCGGCATCATCCGGAGATACGTCGTCGCATTGATATTGCCCATGCGGCAGCTCGACAGCATGTCGCCGAAGTCGCGCACGGCGTCCGGGCTTCCGGTCGAGGAGCCGTAGGCGACGCCCATGCGGCCGTCCCGGATCGACTCGTCGTCGAGGAGTCCCGCGTGCGCGAGCGCCATCTCGGTGGCGCAGGTGGCGAGCAGCGAGACGCGGCCCATCGAGCGTGTGACCTTGCGCGTGAAGTGCGATGGCGCGGTGAAGTTGCGCACCGGGCCGGCGAGACGCGTGTTGAGCTCGACATAGCGAGCCCATTCCGACATGTGTTCGATGCCGCTGGTGTTGGTGTGCAGGCTCTTCTCGATCTCGGCCCAGCTCTGCCCGATCGAAGTGATCCCGGCCATGCCGGTCACCACGACGCGCCGGCCATGACCGTTACCGGTGCCGTTAGCGTGGCCGTTGCCGCTGCTGTGGCGGTTGCCCCCGCCGCGGCTCTTGCCGTTGCCGTTACCCTCTGGGTTCATCAACACATCCCGCCGTTGACGCCGATGACCTGGCGAGTGATGTAGGAGGCCGCTGCGGACATGAGGAATGCGACCACGGCGGCGACTTCATCGGGTTCTCCGACCCGTTGCGCAGGAATCATCTTCAGCACTTCTTCGATCGGAGCATCGGCACTCATTGCGGTGCGGATGAGTCCTGGTGCCACGCAATTGACGGTGATTTCACGACTCGCCAGTTCCACGGCGAGCGCCTTGCTGGCGCCGATTATACCGGCCTTCGCCGCGCTGTAGTTGACCTGGCCGCGATTGCCGATCACTCCGGAAACTGAGGACAGCGTCACAATTCTGCCCGGCTTGCGCCGCCGGATCATCGGCATCACCAGCGGCTGCAGGACGTTGTAGAAGCCATCGAGATTGGTCCTCAAGACTCTGTCCCAGTCTTCGCTGGAGAGCGCCGGGAAGGCGCCGTCCCTCGCGATACCGGCGTTGCACACGACGCCGTAATACGCGCCGTGCGCGTCTACGTCGGCCGTCAGGATCGACTGGGTGGCCGCCCGGTCGCTCACGTCGAACTGCAGGACGCGGCTCTCAACGCCCGCGGAGGCTGCATCCCTCGCCACCTGGTCGGCCGCCTCGCGTTCGCTTCGGCAATGAAGGACGAGGTTGTAGCCGTCGCGCGCCAGGCGGCGCGCAATCGCGGCGCCGATGCCGCGGCTGGAGCCCGTGACGAGCACCCATTCAGCCACGCGCGCCCGACCTCAAGAATGAATCTATGTCCTTCGGCATGTATCCCTTGAGCTGTCCGTGCGCGATCCGCTCATCGCGCTCGCGGATGGTGCACTCAAAGACGCCCAGGCCTTCAGCATCGCGCAGCGACAACGTGGCACGCACGCTCAGGTTTGCCCCGATGCGGAAGAACGGTGTCTGTGCCTCGTAGAGCCGCGCCCCCAGCAACAAGCCGATCCGCGGCGGCAGTCCCTGCGCGCGCATTTCCAATCCTGAGAAGACGGAAACCGCCTGTGCCATCAACTCGATACCCACCCACGCCGGCATCCCGCGTGCGGGGTCCACGAGCGGATGTGGAGATTTCACGCTCGCGTCCACCTCGACGAAGTCAGGTCCGAATTCACGCAGCCGGTCGAGCAACAGCATCTCGTGCCGCTGCAGCAGCAGCTCCTCGATCCGGATCTCGCTCTCCCTGTTCATCGCTCTTGCGCCGGCGTGCATGTTACTGCAGGGGCTGCGAGTCGATCGTGATGGAGTAACCACGTTCGAAGTTGACGAGCCAGACGCGCCCGGTCCAGGGGTCGGCGGTGGCGTAGTGCACTTCGGACACGAGCCTCGAGTTGCGCGTCAGCCGGCGGGTGCGCGGATCCGGCTCGGTCACTCGCCAGGGCGTCTTTTCGAGTGCCGCCTGCAGCGCGTCTCGAGGCCAGAAGGCGAGCTGCAGATCGTTGAGCAGCAGTTCCGGGTGCAGCGTCTCGGGAATATTCCGGCTCTTCTCCATGGACACTTGCCTGCCATCGTATCCGACGGTGAAGACCCGGGGTCCAGACGGCAGCAGACCGATCACCGTCAGGTGCTCGGCATCGACGTTGACCACGCAATCGAGGCTGATCTCCTCCTTGCCATAGGCGGCCCGCAGACGCTGATTGGCGCCGCGCACCGCGCCCAGTGTCGACGGCGGCAGCGGCCGCCACGACTCGGTCACCGGCGCACTCTTCTGCATCGGGGTGGTCGTGCATGACGCCACCAGGCAGCTCAGCACCAGCAGAGCCGCCCTGGTCATTGCGGCGCTCGCTTGTCATCGCGACAGAGTCTTGCCAGCGCCGCGAGCCGACGTTGCGCATGCGTTCCCGTGTAAGGATTCGCCGTGTCCCACGCGTAACCGGCCAGCACTGAGCAGATGTGGCGCCGGATCGGTTCGTCCTGGCGGGTGTGAAAGATCACGTCCTGCAACGTGCCGTCGTACCAGCCGTTGACGAAAGCGCGGAAGGTCTCGACGCCGTACTTGAGCGGCGTGTCGAAGTCGGCGTTCCAGTCCACGGTCTCGCCGCGGAACTGCCGATCGAGCGCACGGACGGCAAGGCTCGCCGACTGCATCGCGATCGTGACGCCGGATGAGAACACCGGATCGAGGAACTCGGCCGCATTACCGAGGAGTGCGAACCCTCTGCCGTGCAGCGCCTTGACGCTCGCCGCATAGCCGACGATCTCGCCCACCTGCGCAAGCGGGCGCGATTGCGCGAGGAGCTTCGCGAGCGAGGTCTCTTCACCCACGATCTGCCAGAGGCGCTCGCTCGTCGTGCCCTGGTAACGCTGGTGAAACTCGCGCGTCGCGACCACGCCGAGCGAACTGCGCCCATTGGAGAACGGAATCAGCCAGTACCAGACATCCTGCTCGCGCGGGTGCACGCTGACCCGAATCTTCTGCCGGTCGAACGCGCCGGCCTCGATGTGATCCTCGATATGCGTGAAGAGCGCGGCGCGCGGCGGAAAGTCGGACGGACGCTCGAGGTCGAGGAGACGCGGCAGCGTGCGCCCAAAGCCGCTCGCATCCAGCACGAAGCGGGCGCGATGCCGCGTTTCTTCGCCCGCTGCATTGCGCGCGGTGAGTTCCGGGTCTGGGCCCGAGAAATCCGCGGCCCTGATCTCGATCTCGTAACGGATCTCGGCGCCCTGGCGCGCGGCTTCGTCCGCAAGCACCTTGTCGAAGTCCGCGCGCGGCACCTGGAACGTGTAGCCGTAACCCGCAGCGCTTTTCTGCGCGAAGTTGTAGTCGGAGTACGCGCCGTTGCGGACGAACGCGGCGCCATTCTTGAACTGGAACGCGCCGGCATGCACGGCCTCGAGCATCCCGGCCTCCTCGATGAACTGCATGCTGTTGGCGAGCAGGCTCTCGCCGATCGAGAAGCGCGGGAACTTCTGCCGCTCGAGGATCAGCACTTCGTAGCCGCGACGCGCCAGCAGTGCACCCGCGATGGCCCCGGCGGGTCCGGCACCGATGATGAGGACGTCCGTCATGATGCTCCTGCACCCGCGGCGCGCCGCCAGGCGTCACCGCCCACGGCGATCAGCCAGCAGCAGCCGATACCGACGAACAATGTGAGACCGATGGAGCGGATCAGGGGCGTCGAGCTGAACGCGAGCAGACCAAAGGCGATCATGGTCGTGATCGCCGACAGCGTGACCGAAAGCACGGCCGTGAGTCGCTCGACGCTCGACTCGCGCAGGAAGATCGCGTAGTCGACGCCCAGCGCCAGGAGCATCAGCAGGCCCAGCACGGCAAAGAGGTTCACCTGCAAGCCGAAGGCGCCCGCGAAGGCGAGTGTGAGCACGGTGGCGCCGAGCGGCGCGGCCAGCAGCCACGCGGCGTCACGCAGCCCGTAGCGCCAGGCAAGCGCCAGAAAAATCGCCGCGTACGCCAGCAATAGAAGCTCCGAGACGGCAATGCGATAGCGCGCCAAAACCGAGGAGATCTCGCCGACCCTGTCGACGAAGCGCACTTCGGGACCGGCGAGCGCGCGCAACGCAGCGACATCACGGATGCCCGCGAGCGTGACGACGGTCGCGTAGTGGCCGCCCACGGAGCCGAGCCACAGGTCGCGGTAGGCCGCCGAGACCGGGCTCGCCAGCCATTCCTCGGGAAGGAGTGGCGCCGTCGCGCCCTGGAACGCCGCGACCTGGCGCGCAGTCGCGGCGGCGTCGAATCCCATCTCCTGCATGAGGCGTGGCAAGAGGCCATCCACCGACGTGATCTTCTGGTCCACGAGGCTCCGGATCTCGGCCTGGCGAGCGAGCGAAGGCAAGGAATTGCTGACCGCCGTGAACGCGTCGATCGTCCCCTGCTGCCTGAGTGTACGCAGTGCTGAGCTCAAGCGCTCCTCCGTTTGCAGGAGCGATTCGGCATCCGTTCCGCTCACCACGAAGTAGCGACTCTCACCGAGGCTCCCGAGCAGCTCGCCCACCCGTCGTTCCATCTGCGCGAGCCGCGGCGTCACCATCTGCAGCGTGCGGATGTCGTCGCGAAACTCGATGCGAGACAAGCCGATCGCGAGAAACGCCAGCACGCCCACTGCAAGTACGACGCGCGTTTTCCGGTGCGCGAGCCGGTCGCCCAGGTGCTCCAGACCCTCCATGAACGTCGCGCACCAGAGAGGGAGGTTCCGCCCCGTGCCGCGAGCCGCGGCGGGAAAGATCAGGAACACGCAGGCGCACGCGACGGCAAGCCCTGCGATGCTGATCAGCGCCATCTGCTTCAAACCCGGAAACGGCAGCGCCAGCAAGCCGATGTATCCCAGCACCGTCGCCCCTATGCTGATCAGGATCGGCCGGCCGACGTGGGCGAGCGCATCGGTCGGAACCCAGGTCGCGGGCGCGCGGAACTGGTCGGCATAGAAATGCATCGAGTAGTCGATGGCGACACCGATCAGGCTCGATCCGAACACGAGCGCGACCACGTGCACTTCTCCAAAGGCGAAGTAGGTGGCACAGATCCCGGCGGCGGCTCCGGCACTGATGGCGACGAGACCGAGCGCGGGCGCGCGCCAGTCACGAAATAGCGCCAGCATCAGCGCGAGCACGGCGATCGTGCCGATCGTGCCGAACAAGGCCACTTCGCTTTGCGCGCGGCGCGTCGCGAGTGTCGCGTGCTGCAAGGTGCCCGATTGCAGCAGGGTGACCTGGTTCTTTCCAGCCGCGTTTGCCGCCTGCACCGCCGTCTTGAGCGCCGCCTCGGCCTTGTCCTGCACATCGCCGGCGAAG
>DATBIF010000198.1:0-4391 GCA_036557045.1 Steroidobacteraceae bacterium | reverse complement strand
TCACGCGCTGACCGAGCTGCGCGCGCAGCAGCGACTGACACAGCGAGATGCCCCGCTGAGTCCCCGCGATGGCGGCAACGACCAGCGCCTCCAAGGCCACGAATCCCAGCACTGGACGGTACGCCAGCGCGCCGAGTTGCGCGTACGCGTGCGTCGCCGCGACGACACTGTCGACGATGAGTGAACCGATGTAAGCGACGGCGGCAGGCAGCGCGCCGGCGAGCAGCGTCAACACGCCGAGGGCCACGCTCAGCCGGCGATTGGTGGACCATACGAGCTCGATGGCACGCCGGCTGTAGCGAAAGACGCCGAAGAAACTCTGGGCCAGGGCCGGGCTGTCCGCGTTGGCGTAAAGGTTGGGCGTCAAAGGGGGATGGCGTCTCACGGGATCCGGGAAGCGTGTTTAGTTTGGTCCTGGTCTCGAAAAGCAAGCCCCGGATGTGACCGGTCTCGCGTTATGGCATGTTCGCCGCGCCCCGGCATTGCCTTTCAGTTCAGCTAGGATTATCAATGGCCTGCGCTAATTAGTGGAGACCTGGATGAGTGCTTCCAAGCCGTCCCAGCCGGACAAGCCGGAAGACGCAGCACCTGAGAGCAAGCCCCCGATCGAGAAGAATTCGGGCCGGGTTGCATTTGATGCGCGCGGCAACGCGGTCTGGGAATGGTCGATGGCGACCGGCAAGTTCGGCGCCGACATCAATACCGAGCGGCTGAAGAAGCTCTATCCCGATCTCAAGATCCAGGAAGACCAGCCGCAGAAGGGCAAGTCGTTCGGCACGAATCCTGATCAGCGTGGACCGGGTTTCGATCCCTACAACACTCACGCCCACAAGCCGAAAGAGGCTGCGCCGCGCGATCCGACGGTCGGCGGCGATCCCTACAACAACGTCAACATGCCGCTCGACAAGAAGGGTGCCGGCAAGCCGAAAGACCTGCGCCGCCTGAGCGAGTGGATCACGAAGCAGCGCGGGCCGAAGAAAGACGAGAAATAGTTCGCTTCACTCCGTCTGACGTCGCCGCGAGCGCGCGCGGCTTCACCTCATCGAGCATTGGCGGAAGCCTCGCGTGTGAGAATGCGCGTCCACGCAGCACTGCGCGCACGCGTGTAGGTCTGCGATTCGGCCGGCACCAAGTGCAAACGCAACTGCTCCTGCGCGGGTGGATAGATTCCCGGATCATCGCGTACTGCCGCATCGATCAGCTGCTTCGCGTCGCGGTTGGCATTGGCGTATTGCGAGGCGTTCGAGACTTCCGCAATCACGCCAGGTTCGAGCAGGTAGTCGAGGAAGCGATAGGCGGCATCGGGATGCGGCGCGCCCGCCGGGATCGCCAGCAGGTCCACCCACATCAGTGCGCCTTCGCGGGGCACGACGTAGCGGATGTCGGCGCCGGTGCCGCTTTCGATGGCCATGGCGCGTGCCTGCAGCATCTCCCCATTCGGGCCGATCGTGATGCAGATGTCGCCGCTGGCCAGGTCGCTGCGATTGCGGCTGCCACTCTCGATGTAGCGCACGTACGGACGCACGCGCATGAATGCAGCTTCCACGGCGTTCAGATCCTCGAGACTCTCGCCGGCCGGATCGCGCCCGATGGCGAGCAGTCCCAGATCGAGCATGATCGAGCCGGCGCTGTCCTGCCAGGTGATGCCGCAGGAGGCGAGGCGACGCGCGTTCTCCGGATCGAACATCAGGCTCCAGCTCGGCTCGGGCTCGCGTCCGAGCGCGCTGGCAACTTTGTCGTGGTTGTAAGCAAAAGCGTGGGTGCCCCAGAGGAAGGGCACACCATACTCATTGCCCGGGTCGATCTGGGCGAGCGCCGCGAGAATCGCCGGATCGAGATGGCGCCAATTGGTGAGACGCGACTTGTCGAGCTTCTGGACGGCTCCCGCCGCGATGAGCGGCTGCAGAAAATTCGAGCTGGGAACGACGACATCGCTCCCCGAGTGCCCGACCAGGAGTCTGGTTTGCAGTGAAACGTTGTCGGGAATGTCATCCATGACGACATGAATGCTGGTACGACGCTGGAACTCCGCCAGCGTATCGGGGCCGATTTCGCCTTCCCAGTTTGAGAAATACAGCGTGGCGCCTTCACCGGCAGCTCGCGCCGCGGGCTGCTCAGACGAGTGACAGGAGACGAGCAGCGCCGATGCCGTAAGGACTGTAACGATCCTCGCTCGCATGTCGGCTTGTGAGCAGGCCGAGGTGCTATCGGCGTCAGGGCTTGCCGGGAGCAGCAAGCTTCTTGCGGTGCCTGCGCGTGAGCTCGACGAACTTCGAGGTGGGCCCGGTATCTTCGTAGACCGGGTCGCCGTGCTCGTCGGTCGAGATCACCTTGCTGCCCTTCACGTACGGCATTGCAGCCGCGAGCTCCCTCAGAGCGGCACCCAGCAGATCGGTAATGATCTGTTCGCGGCTCGTGCCCGGATACATCTCCGCCAGCGCCTGCAGGCGCGCGGCGTCGTCGATCGGCAGGCGGATTGCGTACTCGGCGGCCGTGAGGGCCGGAGGGGCGGTCTGCTGCCAATGGTCGAGGAGCTCTTTGAAGGACACGGCGCCCTCCGGGGGTGGAAATCCACGCTGGGGCGCGATTATACGGCGGCACAGAGCGGCCATAGCCGCAGGCTTGGGGTCAATAACCAGCCGGTATTTACCCGCGTTCTACGCGCCTCCCTATAGTCGCCTGCGATGTACCGGTATGACGTCATCGATCAGGCGCTGGTGGACGAGCGTGTCGCGCAGTTTCGCGACCAGACGCGCCGCTTCCTCGCGGGCGAGCTGAGCGAGGACGAATTCAAGCCGCTGCGACTGCGCAACGGCCTGTACATCCAGCGCTTTGCGCCGATGCTGCGCATCTCGGTTCCTTATGGGCTCCTGTCGGTGCGCCAGATGCGTACCCTGGCGGACATCGCCCGCAGGTACGACCGCGGCTTCGGACACTTCACCACGCGCCAGAACCTGCAGTTCAACTGGCCGAGGCTCGAGCAGGTGCCCGACATCCTCGCGGAGCTCGCGCAGGTGCAGATGCACGCCATGCAGACGAGCGGCAACTGCGTGCGCAACATCACCGCGGATCACCTGGCGGGCGTGACGCCGGACGAGATCGAGGATCCGCGGCCGTACTGCGAGATCGTGCGCCAGTGGGCGACGCTCCATCCGGAATTCTCGTACCTGCCGCGCAAGTTCAAGATCGCGATCACGGGCACGGCCGTCGATCGTGCAGCTTCGCAGGTGCATGACATCGGCCTGCACCTCAAGCGTAACGAGGCCGGCGAGCTGGGCTTCGAAGTGCTGGTCGGCGGCGGCCTTGGACGCACACCCATCATCGGCCACGTGGTGCGCGACTTCCTGCCGCGCGCAGACCTGCTTTCGTACCTCGATGTGATCCTGCGCATCTACAACGAGCTCGGGCGGCGCGACAACCTCAACAAGGCGCGCATCAAGATTCTCGTGAAGAGCCTGGGAGCGGCCGAGTTCACGCGCCGGGTCGAGGAGGAATGGGCACAGGTTCGCGACCAGGGACTGAAGCTCGACGTCGCGGAGATCGAGCGCATGCGCGCGTTCTTCGCGCCGCCGCCCTACGAGACACTGGAGGATCTGGACGTCACCAGCGGGCGCGATGCGGCCTTCAAGGCCTGGTATCGCTACAACACGCGTGCCCATAAGGTTCCGGGCTATCGCGTCGTGTTCCTGTCACTCAAGGCGCACGGCGAAGCGCCGGGCGACATCACCGCGGCGCAGATGGATGGCGTTGCGGACCTCGCCGAGCGCTACAGTTTCGGCTTGATCCGCGCTTCGCACGACCAGAACCTGCTGCTCTCGGATGTGCGGCAGCAGGATCTCCACGAGTTGTGGCGTGCCCTCGATGCGCTCCAGCTCGCAACACCCAACATCGGCACGCTCACCGACATGATCTGCTGCCCCGGGCTCGACTTCTGCTCGCTCGCCAATGCGACGTCGATCCCGGTGGCGAAGCAGATCCAGGCGCATTTCGGCGATCTCGACTACCTCTACGACCTCGGGGAAATCCAGATCAAGATGTCGGGCTGCATGAATGCCTGCGGGCATCATCATGTCGGCCACATCGGGATCCTCGGCGTCGACAAGCACGGCGAGGAGTGGTACCAGATCACGATCGGCGGATCGGCCACCGAAGACGCCTCGCTCGGCGAAGTCATCGGCCCATCGGTACCGCAGGCTGCCGTCGCCGGCACCCTGCAGAAACTGATCGATGTCTACGTGGAACAGCGGCGCGAGGAAGAGCGCTTCATCGACACGGTGCGCCGCGTCGGCGTCGAGCCCTTCCAGGACCGCGTTTATGGAACGAGGAACGATGCGCGAAATTATTCGGCGGCGTGAAGTCGTCATCGATGACTGGCGGACGATCGACGAGGA
>DATBIF010000197.1:0-12095 GCA_036557045.1 Steroidobacteraceae bacterium | reverse complement strand
AGCTCCAGTGCACGTCGCAGGGCTGCGCCCTTGGCGAGCACTTCCGCGTACTCGGCGGCCGGTGAGCTGTCCGCCACGATGCCCGCGCCCGCCTGGTAGTGGTACTCGTCGCCCTTGAAGACCAGCGTGCGAATGGTGATCGCGTGATCCATGTCACCGCGCGCGCCGAAGTATCCGACCGTGCCTCCATACAGGCCCCGGCGCACGGGCTCGAGCTCGTCGATGATCTGCATGGCCCGGACCTTGGGAGCCCCCACCAGCGTGCCGGCGGGGAACGTGGCCGCAAACAGTTCGAAGGCATCGTGACCGGCGGCGAGCGCGCCGTTCACGCCGCTCACGATGTGCATGACGTGGCTGTATCGCTCGATGGCGCGATACGGGTCGACGCATACGCTCCCTGCGCGCGCGACGCGTCCCAGGTCGTTGCGCGCGAGGTCCACGAGCATGACGTGCTCGGCATTTTCCTTCGGGTCCGCCCTGAGCTCGGCCTCCTGGCGCGCATCGTCGTCCGCATTGGCACCGCGCGGGCGCGTGCCGGCGATCGGACGGAGCGACGCAGAACGACCGTTCAAGCGCACCAGCGCCTCGGGCGAAGATCCGACGACGGCGATCGAGCCGAGCTCACAGAAATACATGTAAGGCGAGGGATTGATCAGCCGCAGCGCCCGATACACCTCGAACGGCGACAGCGAGTGACGCCCGGAGAAGCGGATCGACAGGACCAGCTGATACACGTCGCCGGCGGCGATGTATTCCTGCGTCCGGCGTACACCCTGCAGGAAATCGCTCTCGCTGAGGCTCGATTCGGAGCGCGAGAAATCAGGTGAGCCATTGTGTGGCGGAATCGCGCCGCGCAGCGCCTTGACCACTTCCCGCCGCAGGCTCTGGCGCTCGGCTTCGCTCCCGTCGTGCAGAAGCATCACGCCGCGTGTCAGGTGATCGAACACGAGGAGCGAGCGGGGCGCGATGAAATGCGCATCCGGCGCCATGTCCGTGCGTCGCGCTTGCTGGGGCAGCTGCTCGAAGTAGCGCACGATGTCGTAGGCCGCGTATCCAACGAGCCCGCCGGCGAGTGGCACCTTGGTGAACTCGGGCTTTGGCACGGGAGCGCGCGCCAGTGCCGAGCGCAGCGCCGCGAGCAGTTCCTCCCGGTTGCCCGGCCGGGCGGCTACCTCACCATCGACGAGCAGCTTCCCGGCTTCGAGCCGCACTTCCAGGCAATCGCCGAAGCCGATGAACGAGTAGCGCGCCAGGCGCTCGCCCCCTTCCACGCTCTCGAGCAGAAAACGAGGACGGAACGGGCGCAACTTGAGGTAGGCCGAGACCGGCGTATCCAGGTCCGCTGCAATGTCGAAGGGCCGCTGCATGTGCTCCTCTCACCGACCGCCACCGGGGAGCAGGCAACAAAAAACCCATCCCCGGTTTCAGTGCGGAGATGGGTCCTTGTGTAAAAGCGTTTTGTGTACGCGCAGGCGCCCACTCCGTCAGGAGTGTCGCCACCACCAGCGCTTTGCTGCGGTCGTGTGTGTTGCGCGTGTCGTCATGGCTCGAGTATCGCCGCCAGTTGCAATGAGCGTCAAGCCGCAAACCCAGGCCGGTGTTGTCCGGCCGGAGGGCCTCCGATATAAGCCTCCCGTGTCCTGGAAGCTCCCGCCGGAGGCCCATCGTGTCCCGGGTACTCGTAGAATTCTTCGGTGTCGTCATCACCCCCTGGAAGCTGGTCGGCTACCTGGGGGTGGCGCTGTTTGCCGGCCGCTGGTTCGTGCAGTTGCTGGCCTCGCGGCGACATCGCAAACCGGTCCTGCCGCGCCTGTTCTGGTACATGAGCGTTTCGGGAAGCGTGCTGCTGCTGTCCTATTTCGTGTTCGGCAAGAACGATTCGGTGGGGATCCTTTCCAACCTGTTTCCGCTCTTCATCGCCGGCTATAACCTGTGGCTGGACTTCAGGCACCGCGCGACGCTCCAGGCCTGAAGAGCGATTGATTGCGGCGCCTGCCTGCGTCCAACCTCGACAGAGGTAGGCTTTTCAAGTGATTGACGACGCTGCACACGAACAGGCGCTGGTCCGCCGCATGCTGGCTGGCGAGGAGCGCGCCTTCACGGCGTTCTTCGATGCCTACTTTTCGCGCTTGTATCGCTTCGCCCTGCCGCGCCTGAATGCCGATTCACAGGCCGCGCGCGAGGTGGTCCAGGCCACGCTCACCAAGGCCATGCGCCGGCTCGCGGACTACCGCGGCGAGGCAGCGCTCTTCACGTGGCTCTGCCAGATCTGCCGCCGCGAAGTCGTCGATTACCTGCGCGCTCACAAGCGCTATTCCGAACGTGTCGTGCTGATCGAAGACAGCGAGGAACTGCGCGCCGCGATTGATTCCATCGAAGCGCCCGAGGAGTTCGACGTCGCGAGGAACTACGGCAAGGAGGAGCTGGGGCGCATGGTGCGTACCGTCCTCGACCGCCTTCCCGCCCACTATGGCGATGCGCTCGAATGGAAGTACGTGGAAGGCCGATCGGTGGAGGAAATCGGCGAGCTGCTCGGCATTGGCCACACCGCCGCCCAGTCACTGCTGGCGCGGGCGCGCGAGTCGTTTCGCCAGGCGCTGGAGACGGTGTTCGGGGCTGCGGCGCGGGATATTCGCGAGGCTTGATGTATTGAGATGACCCATGACTGAAGAAACAATGAATCTGAAACTCGACGATCTCGACCGCCTGCTGCGTACAGCCGGGCCGCGCGTGCGGGCGCCCCAGGAAATGGAGGACCAGGTTCGGGCCGCGATCCACGAGGAATGGCTCGAGGTCGTGGCCGTGCGCCGGCGTCGCCGGCGCTTCGTACAGGTGGCGGTTGCGGCGGGTCTCGGCGCGGTGGCGCTGAGCGCTTGGCTGCTCAATCAGTCCCCGGCGCCCACCGTGGTCGTCGCCAGCATCGAACGTTCTCTCGGCGAGGGAACCGTGCAGGCAGCGCAGGCGGCGGCGCAGCGTCGCTTTGCAGACCGGGAACAGCTGTATACCGGCGACACCGTGTCCACGGGTGACACGGGCAGTGTTTCGATCCGCATGCAGGATGTCTCGGTGCGGCTCGACCACGACAGCTCGGTGCAGTTGACCGCACAGGACGAGGTCAGGATCACGAGCGGCGCGCTCTATGTCGACTCGGGTCTTGAGCGCAACACGACGCGCTCGTTGCGGGTGCAGACGCCGGCGGGCGTGGTGGAGCACATGGGCACACAGTACGAGGTGCGCCTGCTCGATTCCGGTACGCGCATCCGCGTGCGCGAAGGGCGGATCCAGTTTTCGGCGTCGGACGGGGGGCGCATCGTCAGCGAGGCGGGAACGCAGCTGATGATCCTTCCGGACGGAGAGGTCCATAGCGAGTTCGTCGCGCGCAGCGGAGATGACTGGGCCTGGGTCGGCCGTGTGGTGCCCACGTTTGCGATCGATGACCGTCCGCTGCCGGAATTCCTGCAGTGGGTGAGCCGCGAGCTCGGCGAGGCGATCGTCTATGCGACGCCGGCGAGCGAGACTGCGGCCGCTGAGGTCCACCTGCGTGGTTCGATCGAAGGCTTGACGCCGGATGAAGCGCTGGCGGCGGTCCTGTCGACGACGCGGCTGAGCAGCGCCCAGAAGAACGGGCAGATCTTCATCGAGCTCAGGCCGAATCACTGAGTCGTGCGGCCGGTGCGCTCGCGTACCGGCCTTGTTGCCGATCGCGTTATGATCGTGGCCGCGAAGCGCCTGCGCGCGCGCCAACCGCCACGATGCACAAACCCGTACCCCCTCCATCGCGGCGGCGCACAGCCTCTCTCCTCGGCGCGAACCTGCTCGCCATCCTGGTTTGGGTCGCGGCTGCCGACGCCGAATCCGCCCGTTTCGCCGGCCGTCCGCTCGCCGATGTGATCGAGGAGTTGCGCCGCGGCGGTTTGCGCCTCGTCTACAACACGCAGCTCGTGCCGCCGTCGCTGCTCGTGACACGGGAGCCGCAGGCTGGTGAGCCCATCAACATGCTCGGGGAAATGCTCGAGCCGCTCGGGCTCGGGCTGTCACGCGTCGGTGAGAACGTATACGCCGTGGTGGCCTTGCCGCAGCACGACGCTGCGCCGCCGGCCGAGACCGCGGCTGCCAGGTCGCCGGCCGAGTTGCTGCAGGAGGTCGTGGTCACGACCAGCCGTTATGGGCTCGCGAACGAAGCACTCGCCTCCCAGACCTTCCTGACCCAGGCGGAGCTGGAGAGCCTGCCCAAACTGGGCGATGAATCGCTGCGCGCCGTGCACCGCCTTCCCGGCGCGGCCAGCAATGGCATTTCGGGACTCGCGCACATCCGGGGCGGAGACGAGAACGAGACTCAGATCCTGCTCAATGGCCTCGCGTTGTCGGAACCCTTCCACCTCAAGGATTTCCTGAGCCCGATCAGCATTCTCGATTCGCGGATCATCGACAGCATCGACGTGTCACTCGGCGGCTTCACCGTCGACCAGGGCGATCGCATGAGCGCTCTGGTCGATGCGCGCACCGTGACTCCGCCGCAGGACCTGTACTTCGAGCTCGGGCTGAGCGTGTTTCACACGAGCGCGCTCGCGGCCGGCAAGACTGACGACGGCGACATCAAGTGGCTGGTGTCCGTGAGGCGCAGCAACCTCGATGAGGTGGCCGATATGATCGGCAAGGAGATCGGGGAGCCCAACTACAACGATGCTTTCGGGCGCCTGGAGTTCGATCTCTCCGATGACACCTCGCTCATGTTCAACGTGCTGGCATCCATTGATCGCGTGACTGCGCTCGCCAGCTCCAACGACGAGCAGGCGCGGGTCGTCTATCGCAACAACTACTTCTGGGGCGAGATCGATCATGCCTGGTCATCGGCATCGCACAGCCGCCTGATCGCATCGTTCACCGATGTGGACAACGACCGCGACGGCACCATCGACGACCCGGCAGGCGAGCTCGGCACGGTGCACGACTCGCGCGCCTACGAAATCCTTGGATTGAGGCTGGAGAACGAGCACCTGGTGGGGAGCGTCGTGAATCGCTGGGGGTTGGAAGCACGACAGCTGCACTCGAAGTACAGCTACCAGAGCGAGGTCACCTACGCGCCCGACTTCCCACTACCGGGCGACCCGGGCACCCGGCTGGAACGCGACTTGCGTCCTGCGCCCGACGGGCATGCGCTCGCGGCGTTTGCCAGCACTCGCTTCAGGCCCATCGAGCCTCTGACCACGGAACTCGGGCTGCGCTGGGACAAGCAGACATACGGCAATCTCGAGGCCGATACGCAGCTCAGTCCGCGCGTGAACCTCCTGTATGACGTGCGCGAAGGCACGCGGCTGCGCGCGGGCTGGGGCCGGTTCTTTCAGCCGCAGGCGATCGACGAACTGCAGGTGCAGGACGGCGTCGATCGCTTCTTCAGCGCCCAGCGCAACGACCAGACCATCCTGAGCTTCGAGCAGGATCTGCCGCGCCAGATCCGGCTGCGCATCGAGGCCTATCGCAAGCAGTACGCGCACCTGATGACGCGCTATGAGAACCAGTTCGACCAGCTGCGCCTGCTGCCCGAATTACAACCCGATCGCGTCAGCATTTCGCCGTCGTCCGCGGAGGCACGGGGTCTCGAGATGCTGCTGTCGCGCCGGAGCCCGGGACCCTGGAACTGGTGGGCGAGCTATGCCTGGTCGCGGGCCACTGACCGGATCGACGGTTCGGACGTGCCTCGCAGTTGGGATCAGCACAGCGCCGTTCAGGCGGGCATCCACTGGTCGGACGCGCTGTGGGACGTGACCTTCGCGGCCACCTATCACAGCTCCTGGCCCACCACGACGCTGAGCGTCGTTTCCTCGACCGACGCCAATGGCGACCCGGTCGAATCAGTACAGGTGGGCGCGCGCAATGCGGATCGCATCGGCGACTTTCGCTCGCTCGACCTGCGCGTCAGCCGCCGCTTCCCGCTCAGCCGCGGGGAGATCGATACGTTCCTCGAAGTGACGAACGCGCTTGGCGATCACAATCCGTGCTGCGTGCAGTACAACGTCACCGAGACCGACGGTGTCATCGATCTCGGAACCGCGGTGCGCAACTGGCCGGAGCTGGTTCCTTCCGCCGGGTTCCTCTGGAAGTTCTGAGCTCCGCTATCGATGGGAGTCGATCGCATCCTGCATGAGTGATCGGATGGCGCGCGCCGCGTCGCCCGGCACCGACTCGAGGCCATGGATGGCGCCGCTCACATTGTTGCGAGGATGATTCTGGTTGAGCTTGAACTTGAGCTGGACCTCATCGACCTCGAGCTCGAACCCGACGATGCCACGCAGCATCTCGAGGACCCGGGGATCAGCCGCAGAGACCGACCAGGCATCGGGCTGCCCGCTCTCGTACTTGTCGGCGAGCGCAGTCACGATCTGCAGGAGCTGTGCGCGCTCTTCAACGAGGCGAATCCTTCCGTAGAGGTGCGCGACCGCGTAGTTCCAGGTGGGAACATGCTGGCGAGGCTCCACGTACCAGCGCGGGGATATATAAGTGTGCGGGCCGTGCAGGATGAAGAGCGCGCGTTGCTCTTCGATGCCGCGCCACTGCGGGTTGGGTCGTGCCCAGTGACCGGTCAGGGTGACACGCTGCTCCTCACGGCGGTAGAGCACGGGGACATGCGAGGCGAACGGCACCCCTTCGACCGTGGACACCAGCGTCCCAAAGGCGTCGTGCTGCGCCAGCCAGTCGAGATGCGAGAGGTCCGCCGCGCGGAAATGTTCCGGAACGTACATCGGCGACCGACTGGCGACTAGGAGATCAGGCGCAGGTTGAACGGGTAGCGATAGCTCACGCCTTCGCTCGCCTTGACTGCGGCCACGATCACCAGGACCAGATCGACGACGACCAGAATTCCCAGCAGCACGAAACCGATGAGCACCAGGCACATCACGGCGGCAATCAGGCCCGCGACGAAGACTGTGATCTGGAAGTTGAGCGCTTCCTTGGCCTGTTCGGCGGCGAACGCCATCTCATCCTTGCGAATCAGCCACAGGACCAGCGGACCGAGAATTCCGCCGATCAGGGTCGCGAAGGCAAGCAGCCCGCTGAGATGAGCGAGCATCGCCCAGTTGCGTTCTTCTTTGCTGATCGTGGTCGGTGGCTGGGCGCTGGCGGTCTCGACCATGTCAACCTCCGGTGGCTCGCTTAGCCACGAAGTCTACACGGCTCGGCGTGCATGTCGCGGGCGACATCGTTGTCAAAAATTGCAATTGCTGCAACGAATGCTGCAGCTCACGGCGATGACGCCGAATTTGGTTATGCGGTCCCGGAACGACGCAGCACGTCGCTGGTGGGATCGCTATCCGGCGCAACGACGCCAAGCCGGCGATGCATGAGCGGGCTCGTGGTCGTGTACTGCAGGTGGACTTTCTTCCCGGGCTGCAGATGCGATTGAATCGCGAATGCGGCCAGGGCGGTCTCATGGAAGCCGCTCAGGATCAGCTTCTTCTTGCCGGGATAGTCGTTGATGTCGCCGACCGCGAAGATGCCCGGAACGCTGGTCTGGAACCTCTCCGCGTCGACGTGCAGCACCCGACGGCTGAGCTCCAGGCCCCAGTGGGCGATCGGCCCGAGCCTGGGGTGCAGTCCCCAGAACACCAGCAGCTGGCTGGCGCCGACCCGGCGCGTGACACCGTCCGCGGTCCGAACTGAGACGCCGGCCAGGCGACCGTCGTCCTCGATGAGCTGCTGCACCTGGCCTTGCAGGTAGTCGAGCTGTCCCGCGTCGCGCAGCTCGAACATGCGCGCCACAGAGGCGTGAGCGGCGCGAAACTCCGGGCGCCGATGCACGAGCACCACCGAGCGGGCGCGCTCCACGAGATTCAGAGTCCAGTCGAGCGCGGAGTCTCCGCCGCCCAGGATCACGAGATCCTCGCCCGCGAAGAGCGCAGGATCGCGCACCTTGTAGTGAAGCGTGCGTCCTTCGTGCCGCTCCGCGCCTTCGACCGACAGTCGCCGCGGCTGAAACGAGCCGACTCCGCCCGCGATGACCACGGCACCGGCGCGAAAGTGAGTGCCGCGACTCGTCACCACGTGAAAGCGCCCGTCCTCGCGACGATGCACTTCCGTCACCTCCTGGCCGAGGTGCAAGCCCGCCTCGAACGGGCGGATCTGCTCGAGGAGCCGCTCGATGAGTTCGCGACCGGTGCACACCGGAAGCGCCGGGATGTCGTAGATCGGCTTGTCGGGATAGAGCTCGATGCACTGCCCGCCCGCCGCCGCCAGCGAATCGACGAGGTGTGCCTTGAGACCGAGGAGTCCCAGCTCGAATACCTGGAACAGCCCGACCGGTCCTGCGCCCACGATGACCACATCGGTATCGATCGCGGGTCCGTCGATCAGCGCCAGCTGCGTATCACGCGACAAGAGCATGTCTCCAGGACTGGTCCTTTCCCGGCCGCTGGCCTCGCGCGGAACGCAGCAAGCCCTTGTGCTCGAGCCAATCCGAGTTGAAGAGCCTGGAGAGGTACTTCGCTCCACCGTCGCAGAGCACCGTGACGATGCGATGCCCGGGCCCGAGACGCCGGGCGACGCGCACGGCCGCTGCGACGTTGATGCCACTCGTGCTGCCGAGGAACAGGCCTTCTTCTTGCAGCAACCGGTACACGTACGTCACGGTCTCGGCGTCTTCGATGTGCAGGGCTTCGTCGATCGGCGCGCCCGCCAGGTTCGCGGTGACCCGCCCGATGCCGATGCCTTCGGTGATGGAGCCGGCGCCGGTGGCCTGGAGCACACCGTTGCGCACGAACTCATAGAGGCTGCTTCCCGGTGGATCGGCGAGCGTGACGAGGACTTCGCGACGTTGTGACTTGAGAAAGCGCGACACGCCGCCCAGCGTGCCCCCGGTTCCGGAGGCCGAGACGAACGCATCGATGCGCCCCTCGGTCTGCGCCCAGATCTCCGGGCCCGTGGTCTCGAAGTGAGTCTGCGCGTTCACGGTGTTGTCGAACTGGTTCGCCCAGATCGCACCTTCGATTTCCTGTGCGGTGCGCGCCGCGACGCGCTGGTAATGATTGGGATCGGAGTAGGGAACCGTCTTCACCAGGCGCACTTCAGCGCCCAGCGCTTCGATCAGCTGGCGCTTCTCGGGTGACTGGTTGTCGGGCATGACGATGACGCAGCGGTAGCCGCGCTCGTTACACACGTGGGCGAGCCCGATACCGGTGTTGCCGGCAGTGCCCTCGACCACCGTGCCACCGGGCGGCAGGATTCCGCGCCGCTCTGCGTCGTCGACGATGGCGCGCGCCGCACGATCCTTGACCGAACCGCCGGGATTGAGGAACTCGGCTTTGCCGAAGATCTCGCAGCCGGTTTCCGCGCTGAAGCGCTCGAGTCGGATGAGCGGTGTGTTTCCCACCGTTCGTGAGAAGCCGGAAGGTGCGCTCATGCCAACCGGGCGCGTGCGGGGTGAGGCTCCGGCGCCGACGCGGGGTGCGTAGCGTACGGCCGGGTGAGCGTTGCGCGCAAAGCGACCACGTCACCGACGATCAGGAGCGCCGGGGATTGCACCCCCTCGGCTTGCGCCTGCTCGGCCAGGGTTGAAAGCGTCCCGACGATCACGCGTTGCTCCGGAAGCGTGGCCTGCGCCACCAGCGCGGCGGGGAGACTCTGCGGCGCGCCCGCTTCAATCAGCCGGGCGAATATCGTCCTGAGCTGGCTCAGCCCCATGTAGAAGACGACCGTTTGCCCCGGCCGGCTCAGGTCGCGCCAATCGAGCGGTTCACCCGACTCGCGCGTGTGGCCCGTGACGAACGTGACCGATTGCGCGTGGTCACGGTGCGTGAGCGGGATACCCGCATACGCCGCCGCGCCCAGAGCAGCCGTGATGCCGGGCACGACCGTGAAGGGAATCTGCTGCCGGACGAGCGCCTCGAGCTCTTCGCCGCCGCGTCCAAAGACAAATGGATCGCCGCCCTTCAGCCGGCATACGCGCTTGCCTGCCAGCGCGTACTGAACCAGCAGCTCGTGAATGCGTTCCTGCGAGACATGATGATGGCCGGACTCCTTGCCGACATGGATGCGTTCCGCATCACGCCGCGCGCGCGCCACGATGGCAGGTGGAACGAGGCGGTCGTACAGCACGACGTCGGCCTGTTGCAGCAGGCGGGCCGCCTTGAGCGTCAACAGATCCGGGTCGCCCGGTCCGGCGCCAATGAGATAGACCTCGCCGACCCGTCGCGCCTGAGACTGCGCCGCCTGCTTCAGTTGCCTGCGCAGCTCGAAGTCCGCCTGGCTTTCATGACCTTCCAGGACGTGCGAGGCGACCGGCCCCGCCAGCACTTGCTCCCAGAAACGGCGACGCTGCAATACCGTGCCCAGGCGGCGTGCGACCCGCTTGCGCCAGCGCCCTGCAAAAGCTGCGAGCCGGCCGAGCGTCGGCGGCAAGAGCGCCTCGATGCGCTCGCGCACGAAGCGGGCCAGCACCGGTGAATTGCCGCTGGTGCCGACCGCGACCACGACCGGAGAACGATCGACGATCGCCGGCAGGATGAAATCCGAATGCGCCAGGTCATCCACCGTGTTGACAGGAATGCCGCGCGCGCGCGCCGCCGCGGCCGCGGCCGCGTTCACCGCCCGAACGCCGCTGGCAGCGATGACGAGCACAGCGCCGTCAAGCACCGACGGCGTAAACACTTCTGCGCGGTGCTCGATGCGCTGTGTGGCGTAGAGCGCCTGCAACTCTGCACCGAGCATGGGTGAAACGACTCGCACGCTGGCACCGGCTTCGAGCAGCAACTGCGCCTTGCGGGCCGCGACCTCGCCACCGCCGACGATCACCGCCTGGCGCTGACGTACATCGAGAAAGATCGGGAGGAAGTCCATGGGACTAGCGCGCGGCAGCCGCCGCGGCGCCGGCAACGATGCGAATGCGCGGCTGCAGCCCGCATTCGCGCGATGCCGAGTTCTCCCACCACCAGCGTCCCGAGCGGCTGTCCTCGCCGGCCTCGACGGCCCGCGTGCAGGGTGCGCAGCCGATGCTGGGGAAGTTGCGATCGTGCAGCGGGTTGTACGGGAGCTTCAGCGTCTGTACGTAATCGCTGATCTCGGCCCGGGTCCAGTCGAGCAGGGGGCTGATGCGGTACAGGCCATTGCTCTCGTCCCATTCGACCGACTCGCCCTGCGCGCGCAGGGCCGATTGCTCACGCCGCACGCCGGTGACCCAGGCCTTGCGGCCCGCGATCGCGCGCTTGAACGGCTCCACCTTGCGAATGTGGCAGCAGCTCAGGCGCTCTTCGACGCCCGCATAGAATCCGTTGATGCCGTGCTTGGAGACGAAGCTCTCGAGGTGCTCGGCCTGGGGGTAGTAGACGGTGATGCGCTTGCCGTAGCGGCGTTGCACCCGATCGAGGAGCGAATAGGTCTCCTCGTGCAGCCGGCCGGTGTCGATGCTGAAGATCTCGATGCCGGGCACCTGCGTCCAGATGATGTCGGTGAGCACCATGGCCTCGAGACCGAGGCTGTTGGCATAAACCACGTCGCCCAAATCGCCGACGGCCTTGTGGAGCAAGGCGCGTACGCTCGCTGCTTTTCGTTCCAGCTCGGGACTCAACGACTGCGTCATGGCTCGTCCTGTTGCGGGTGACAGGACTCTAACAACCGTGCTACCGCGCAAAAACGAAGCGTTTGTTCTGGACCGATGCGGTCCGGTTATGAAATGAAACCAGGACACGCACCTCATAACCGCCCGGCATGACGACCGAGGGACCGGTTATGGCTTCAGTTGGCGCACGATCTTGCATACAGTCAGCAGCCATGAAGCTGCATCAACTGCGTTATCTCGCCGCCGTCGCCCAGAACGGGCTCAACATCACCGCCGCGGCCCAGAAGCTCCATACCTCCCAGCCCGGGGTCAGCAAGCAGATCAAGCTGCTCGAGGACGAGCTGGGATTCCAGATCTTCGCCCGTGACGGCCGTAACCTGACGCAGATCACCCCCGCCGGGCAGCAGGTGATCGAGCGCGCGCTCACCGTGCTGCGCGAGGTGCAGAGCATCAAGAGCCTGTCGGAGGAGCTGCGTGACGAGACGCGGGGCAGTCTCTCCATCGGGACCACCCATACGCAGGCTCGCTATGTGCTGCCGAATGTGAT
>DATBIF010000196.1:0-4729 GCA_036557045.1 Steroidobacteraceae bacterium | reverse complement strand
TGCTCTATTGCCTGGTGGTGATGATGCTGTGGTATCTGCCGATCCTCGCGTGGTGCCTGCTGGTTTCCGCGTGGGCGCGCCGCGCCGTGATCCTGTGGGCGGTATTGCCGCCGCTGCTCCTGATGCTCGCCGAGGATGTTTTCCTCGACACCAATTACATCGCTCACATGCTGCGCGACCGGTTCGTGGGCTGGTTCAGCCTGGCGATCAATACGAATGCCACGGCGGAGCACGCCATGGTGCTGGACGGCGAGCGCATCCCGATGACCCAGCGACTGAGCGAGGTGCTCGATCCGGGCACGTTCTTCACCAGCCCCGGCCTCTGGATCGGATTGATCGTGGCTGCCGGCTTCCTGTGGGGCGCGATCCTCCTGCGGCGGCGGCGCAGCGAGACGTAATCACCAGCCAATCCCTGCAGGTCTGCAAGATCCCCTGAGACCTGCTTCCTTCCCAGCCAGGCGCAAGCCTGGCTGCTTTTTTTCGTACACTCAGGCCGAGTGAAACCTCGCGAACCCGGCCTGTGGGCCGGCACCTGCCTGGCGCTCTGCATGGCAGGTGCATCAGCACAAGCGGAGCCCTTCCCGGTTCGCGATCAGAATCCGCTGATTCGCGGCGTCTACTTGCCCATCAGCCGGGCAGCGATGGCGCCGGGCACCTCCTGGCAGCAGGACTTCACGCTCACGATCAGCAACACCACCAACATCGAGGCGCGCGATGCAGAGGAGCTGCTCGTCGACGGCGAGGCGACCGAGCTGCGCTGGAATGGACGCTGGCAGCTGGCGGGGCGCTGGCAGCTACAGTTCTCGGTCCCGGTCGTGCACTACAGTGGCGGGCGCCTCGACTCGACGATCGACGACTGGCACCGCCTGCTCGGACTGCCGCGCGGCGATCGGCCACTGCGGCCCGAGGACCAGCTCGAATATGCCTACCAGGCCGCGAGTGGCCGCTCGCTGAGCATCTCCGACGGCCACACAGGTCTCGCAGATTCATCGGTAGAGGCCGGGCTCACCGCGGTATCGACCGCGGCCGTGACGGTCGACTTGTGGATCGGGTTGGAGCTGCCTACCGGCGAGACCGACGCGCTCACCGGCAATGGTGCGCTTGACGTCGCCGGGTGGATCAGCGGGCATTGGCGCCTGGCGTCGACCTGGGCGCTCGATGCGACGCTCGGCGTGTCGCGACCCGGCTCCGTGGACCCGTTGCCGCTCGAGCCCAACAGCGTGGTTCCCTTTGGGGCCGTGGCCCTCAGCTGGACGCGTCCCCGCTTCGGGTTCGCGCTGCAGCTCGACGCCCACGATAGCTGCGTGGAAGACAGCCGACTGGACTTCCTCGGGCCTGCAACACTCTTAACGGTCGGGGGCCACTATCAGACTCCCGGCGGCTGGCGCCTGGAGCTGGCGGTGACCGAGGACGTACGCGTCGGCGCTTCTCCGGACGTGGCGTTCTACTTCGGTATCCGTCGGCAAGACTGAGGCGACGATTTCCGGCCTCGATCGCTGCGATCGACAGCAACGATTGGGAACGCGGCTCGCAGCCGTGGAAAATAGCGGTCGAACCCAAGGAGTGTGACATGCACAAGACCCGCATCGATCTTTCCGAGAAAACCCGTCGCCGGGTCGCGGACCTGCTCAACGCGCGGCTCGCCGACGCGATCGACCTGCAGACCCAGGCGAAGCAGGCGCATTGGAACGTGAAGGGGCCGAACTTCATCGCGCTTCACAAGCTGTTCGACGAGGTGGCCGAAAACATCGAGGAGCACATCGATACGATCGCCGAGCGCGTCACTGCGCTCGGTGGCACGGCCGAGGGCGCCCTGGCGACCGTCGCCAAGCGTACTTCTCTCGATCCTTATCCGACGGATATCGTCGACGGTTCGGCGCATGTCGAGGCGCTGGCCACCGCGCTCGCGCAGTTCGGGCGCAAGGTGCGCAAAGCCATCGGTGAGGCTGACAAGCTCGGGGACGACGACACCGCGGACCTCTTCACCGGGGTTTCGCGCGACCTCGACAAGTACCTCTGGTTCGTCGAGGCACACCTGCAGGCGAGCACCTGAGCCGGCGGTGCGTGCTGCGCGGAGCACGCAGCTGCTGACGGCTCAGAGGAGCTGCGCGAAGTACACGTTCAGCATCCGGTCGTCGGGATCGAGACGCTTGCGGAATCCATTGAAGAGTTTCCAGCGTTCGCCGAACGCCTGGCAGGTCTGCTCGCGGGTCAGCGAGCGCGTCTGGTTGAGGAGCGGCGTGCCCTGGCGCTGCGAGCAGAACTCGTTGAACTCGATCACGAAGTCTTCCCAGCCGGCATCGCCGGTCGAGGACGGATCGAGCGTGATCATCGGCCCCGCGAAACTCGGGCTGAGGAGCGAGCCCGGATCGCGATGCAGCCGGTGGCCGAGATGCAGGAGGTTGGCGCGATAGCGCTGACGCTTGTAGTAGTCGCGGCAGAACTCGAAATAAGCCGCGACCAGCTCCGGGTAGGTCTGCTGCGGGAACGCCCAGGTGCTGTAGGTGAAGCGCGTCCGGCCCGCGTCCTTCGGGAGCTTGCGCACCCATTCGATCGGATACACGGTCACGTTGCGCGCGGCGCGATCCAGCGTCGAGCGCATCACGGCGTTGAAGCTGTCGATCAGGAAGTAACGCACCGGCGGGAACGGCACGGCGTTGCTCACGGTCGAGCCGAAAGCGGGCAGCACGTTCGTCATCACCGACTTGCGGATCGACCAGATGCCGGAGCGTGAAGTCGGCGCCTCGTCGTCGTAGCTGCGGAATTCGACCGCCACGCGATCGCGGAAGGGCAGGAGGTAGAACTTCAGGCCGGCGCCCATCTCGCTCAGCGCGGGGAATTCGCGCGCGAAAGCCTCGAGGCTGAAGGTTTCGTAGTCGAGTCGCACCGCGCGCAGCGGCACGACACGGAACGTGAGCTCGTGCGCGATGCCGGCCAGCCCGAAGCTCGAGCGCATGAGCTTCAGCAGGTCCGCCTGGGATTCGTTGATCGTCACACTCTTCCCGTTCGGCAGGACCAGCTTGACCTCCTTGAGCGCCGAGGAGAGCTGCCCGATTTCGCCAGGCATCGAGGAGTCCTTGGTCGGCGCGAGTGCCGCTGCACCCATGGTCAGGTTGCCGAGGTCCGGATTCACCGGGAGCTGCAACCCCTGCTGCTCGAGCGCCGTGGCCACATCGATGAGCTGCGTTCCGGCCTGGACGCGCACGTAGCGATCGGTGATCTCGAGGACGCGGTTCATCGCCGCCATTTCGACGATGGTGCCGCCGTCGGCGACCCCGCAGCGCGTCTGCGAATAGTTGGCGCCGATGGCTCGCACCGGCGAAGGAAAGGCCTTGCTGTTTTCGAGGATGGTCTGGATGTCTTCGAAGCGCTTGGGACGCACGATGACCCGCGGCCGTGTGACCACGGTGCCTTCCCAATTGCGCAGGACTGCAACTCTGGCTGCCATTTTTCCCCCGTCGATCCGCCAAAAAGCCTTGCCTGCGGGCGACGCCAGCCGCGGCTCGCAAGCGCAGCACACAGCGGCGCGCGAGCGGCTCACGAAGGGGAAGACAGATCGGGCGGCGCAAGAATGGACAGAGACCGCGGCCCGCTGGCAACCCCGCTATCGTAGGACCCGAGGGTCCTTTAGACCGGTGGCTTTGCGTCCCCGCCTTTCGGTGGGTTTGCCCTGATCAGCGCCCCGGACTATGCGGCAGGGGATTACTGGGAGTAAAGAGAAAACGTAACCTGCTGTAACTAAAGCGGTTCCTAACCCATCAGCAGGACGGCTTCGCCGTGTTCGAGCGCCTCCGGCGTGCCGTAGAGGACCAGCACGTCGCCTTCCTTGAGAACCGTGTCCGGCGCGGGCTCGCGTCCCACGATTCCGTCACGGCGAATCGCGCTGACGGTGATTTCGGCCTTCTCCTTGACCTGGTCGATGGAGCGCCCGACGGCCCACGCGCCTGGCGGCAGGACCAGTGTGTAAAGCTGCTCGCGCAGCGCCTCGCTCGCATCCGGGAGCTGCGTGTCGTCGCGGCGAAACAGCGTCCGCATCATGTTGTAGCGATTGCCGCGGATGTCGCCGATCGTCTTCATCACGCGCGATACCGGCACCTGCAACAGGAGCAGTACGTGCCAGACCAGCATGAGTGCGGCTTCGAAGGTTTCAGGCACGACGCTCGAGGCGCCCGCCTTCTGCAATTCCGCCAACCGCGTGTCGTCCTGCGTACGCACCAGGATCGGGACTTCGGGCCGCTGCGCCCGGACCGCGGCCAGGATGCGCAGCGCCAGCATTGA
Source organism: Steroidobacteraceae bacterium (assembly GCA_036557045.1). Lineage (GTDB taxonomy): Bacteria > Pseudomonadota > Gammaproteobacteria > Steroidobacterales > Steroidobacteraceae > DATBVX01. The sequence continues at coordinate 451 of DATBIF010000196.1, read as the reverse complement.
ATCGGCGAAGCTCACGACCACGACGCTGGCGCGGTCGAGCCCGACGTTCTCCAGCACTTCTTCCTGTCCGGCGTCGCCGTACACGACCGGATCTCCAGCCTGGCGCGCCGCGCGCACTCGCGCGGGGTTGTTGTCGATGGCGATGTATTCGAAGCCGAGGTCCTCGAGCACACGCGCGATATTCTGTCCCACGCGTCCGAAGCCACAGAGCAGCACGTGCTCGCGTTGTGCGAGTGCGCGCGTGCTCGCCTCTTCACGCGCGAGCGCAGTAGGCTCCGGACCGCTCTCGCGCAGCACCCAGCGCGCGATCTGCTTGTTGTGACGGATGATGAGCGGGCTCGCAACCATGCTGAGCACGATTGCGGCCAGGAGCGGTTGCACGATGTCGGGCGCGACCAGCCGGTCGCGCAGCAGGATGGTGAGCAGCGCGAAGCCGAATTCACCGCCGATG
>DATBIF010000195.1:0-12703 GCA_036557045.1 Steroidobacteraceae bacterium | reverse complement strand
CAGTTTCGACGTCATCGTGGTCGGCGGTGGCCACGCCGGCACCGAGGCGGCGCTCGCGGCTGCGCGCATGGGTGCGAGCACGCTTCTCCTCACGCAGAGCATCGAGACGCTGGGCGCGATGAGCTGCAATCCCGCCATCGGCGGCATCGGCAAGGGACACCTGGTGCGCGAGATCGACGCGCTCGGCGGCGCGATGGCGCGCGCCACGGATCGCGCCGGCATCCAGTTACGTACGCTGAATCTCAGCAAAGGCCCGGCGGTTCGCGCGACTCGCGCGCAGGCCGATCGAGCGCTCTACCGCCAGGCGATCCGTTCACTGCTGGAGTCGCAGCCGAACCTCACGCTCTTTCAGCAGGAAGTCGCAGACCTCAGGCTCGAAGGCGAGCGCGTCGCGGCGGTCGTGACCGCGTCCGGGATCGAGTTCGAGGCGCGCACCGTCGTTTTGACGGTCGGCACGTTCCTCTCCGGCCGCATCCACATCGGGCTCGAGAACTACTCCGCCGGGCGCGCCGGCGATCCGCCGTCGCTCAAGCTGGCGGCGCGCCTGCGCGAGTTGCCGCTGCGCGTCGGCAGGCTCAAGACTGGAACGCCACCGCGCATCGATGCGCGCAGCGTCGACTTCGGCGTCATGGCCGAGCAGCACAGCGACGAGCCGCGGCCGGTGTTCTCGTTCCTGGGCCGCCGCAGTGAACATCCGCGGCAGGTGCCCTGCCATATCACGGCGACCAACGAGCGCACGCACGCGATCATCCGCCGCGCGAGCGATCGTTCGCCGATGTTCACCGGACGCATCGAAGGCGTCGGGCCACGCTACTGCCCGTCGATCGAGGACAAGGTGTTCCGTTTCGCGAGCCGCGCCTCGCACCAGATCTTCGTCGAGCCCGAAGGCCTGAGCTCGCGCGAGGTGTACCCGAACGGCATCTCCACCAGCCTGCCCTTCGATGCACAGTACGAGCTCGTGCGCAGCATCCGCGGCTTCGAGAATGCGCACCTCACGCGGCCCGGCTATGCGATCGAGTACGACTTTTTCGATCCGCGTGACCTCAAGGCGACGCTCGAGACGCGCTGCATCTCGAACCTTTACTTCGCCGGCCAGATCAACGGCACGACCGGCTACGAAGAAGCCGCCGCGCAGGGACTGCTCGCCGGCATCAATGCGGCACTGCGTGCCAACGGGCGCGAGCCATGGTCTCCGCAGCGCGCTGAAGCCTACACCGGCGTGCTGGTCGACGATCTGGTCACGCGCGGCGCGCCCGAGCCGTATCGCATGTTCACGAGCCGCGCCGAATATCGACTGCTGCTGCGCGAGGACAATGCGGATCTGCGCCTGACGCCGCAGGGGCGCGAGCTTGGTCTCGTCGACGACGAGCGCTGGGCGTTCTTCGAGCGCAAGCGCGAGTTGCTTGCGCGCGAACGTGAGCGCCTGTCAGGAATCACGCTTGCGCCCGCGGATCTAAGTGCCAACCACGCCAACGCGGTTCTCGGTGGCGCACTCACCCGCGCCCAGTCGGCGTTCGAATTGCTGCGTCGGCCTGATGTCGCGCTCGAAGCATTGACCGCTCTGCCGCAGGTGGGAGCGATGCCCGACGCCTGGACGGAGGACGATCGGTTGCCCGAACAGATCCGGCTCCAGGTCGATGTGCAGGCCAAGTACAGCGGCTACATCGAGCGCCAGGAAGACGAGATCGAGCGTCAGCGGCGCAACGAAGAGACCCTGTTGCCCGCCGACCTCGACTATGCCGCCGTGCGCGGGCTCTCGAACGAGGTGCGGCAGCGGCTGGGTGAAGCTCGTCCGATGAGTCTCGGCCAGGCCGCGCGCGTTCCCGGCGTGACACCGGCAGCGATCTCTCTGCTCCTGATTCACCTCAAGAAGCGCAGCCGCGCCGCGTGAAGCAGCGCCTCAGATTCCTTGGTGTTGCGGCGATCACGGTTGCGCTCGCGCTCGGCGGCGCGTGTCAGCGCAAACCCTCCACCGCCGAGCCGGCGAGCGGCGCTCACGCCCCGGTCGTGTTCAACCGCGGCAACGGCCCGGAGCCGGAATCGCTCGATCCGCAGCGCGCGCGCACCGATGCCGAGCTTACGATCCTGCGCGACGTGTACGAGGGCCTGACCGCACTCGATGCGGACGCCAAGGCGGCGCCCGCGGCGGCGAGCGAATGGTCAGTGAGTCCCGACGGACGCGAGTACACGTTTAACCTGCGCGACAACTTGCGCTGGTCGAACGGCGATCCCGTCGTGGCGTTCGATTTCGTGAATGCCCTGCGCCGGCTGGTGGATCCCGGCACCGCTTCGCCCTACGGGCAGATCCTGGACGTGATCGAGAACGCGCCGGAGATCGCGGCGGGCAAGAAACCGCCCGATGCTCTCGGGGTTGCGGCGCCTGACGATCGCACCGTCCTGATCAAGCTCAGCGTGCCGGCCCCGTACGTTGCGGGCGTGCTGGCGCACCCGAGTACCTACCCCGTGCACCGGTCGACGCTGGATCGCCTCGGGCGGGAGTTTGCGCGGCCGGGCAACGCGGTCTCGAACGGGGCGTTCGTGCTCAAGGATTGGATCGTGGGCTCGCACATCGTCGCGGTCCGCAATCCGCACTACTGGAACAACGCCGCGAACCAGATCGACACCATCAACTATCTGCAGATCCCCGACCAGGGCGCAGAGCTCTTGCGTTATCGCGCCGGTGAGATCGACGTGACCTACACGGTGCCGCCCGCGCAGTTCAAATGGGTGCGCGCCAACCTCGGCCAGGAGCTGCGCATCTCGCCGCAGATCAGCACCTATTACTACGGCTACAACCTGTATCGCGCGCCTTTCAAGGACAACACCAAGCTGCGGCTCGCGCTCTCGATGGTGATCGACCGCGAACGCCTCACGGAATCGGTTACGGGGCGCGGCGAGCTTCCGGCCTATGGCTGGGTGCCGATCGGCGTCGCCAACTACGAGTCACAGAAGCCGGACTGGGCGGCGCTGACCTTCGAGCAGCGTGTGGCGCGTGCCAGGGAGCTGTATGCGGCCGCGGGTTACTCGGCGGCGCATCCACTGCACACGCAGATCCGTTACAACATCGACGAGAGCCACACCCGGATCGCGGTGGCCATCGCCTCGATGTGGAAGGAGTACCTCGGCGTCGAGACCGAGCTGCTCGGCGAAGAATTCAAGGTGCTGCTGCAGAACATCGACCGCCACGACGTGACCCAGGTGTTCCGCTCGAGCTGGGTCGGCGACTACAACGATGCGTACAGCTTCGCGCAGTACCTGAAGAGCGATTTCGGCATCAACCTGCCGGGCTACAAGAACCCGCGCTACGACGCGCTGCTGATCAAGGCTGCCAATGAGGTCGATCAGAACGCGCGTCGCGCCGCCCTCGAAGAGGCCGAGCGCGCAATGCTCGTCGACCAGCCGGTCATTCCGCTTTACTTCCTGGTCAACAAGCACCTGGTGAAGCCGTATATCGAGGGCTGGCACAACAACCTCATGAACGTGCAGTACAGCAAGAACCTGGTGGTGCGACCGCACTGAGACACCTCGCGCACGCTGACTCAGTTGCAGTGAAGCGTGCTGAGTGCCTGGGCGCCATGATCACGCCAGTACCCGTCGGTCAGTCTTTGCGCTTCCTCGAGACCTGAAGGCGACAGGCGCAGCGCGAGCTGCTGCTGGTTTTCATGGCTGTTCACGGCATAGCCCGGATAGAACTCTCCGTAACAGCCGCGCTCGTTGAGGCGCTGCAGGAACGCATTGAGGCTGAAGAGCTGTGCATCGGTCGGGGCCGCGGGATCGTCGCCGCCGATCGATTGCAAGGGAGCAAGCGCCTCAGCTGTGCCTGAAAGCACGGCTTCCTCGAGGAGCGATGCCGCTGTGCTCCCATCGGGGGGTTTCACGCCACAACCGTTGAGCATGCACTCTGCCAGCATCGTTTTGCCGCGCGGTGATTGGCGCGCTGCCGAAGTGAGCCAGAAACTCAATTGATCGCGCAGACGGGGATCGTTGTCGAGGTTCTCCGACATGAGACTCTGTGCCAGGCTCACCTGGGCGGGCACATACCCCAGCATCGCCGCCGAGGTCCAGTGCTTGCGCTGCGCTTCCGCGGAGGCTTCGTTGCCGAGCTCCCAAAGACTCATTTCGTCGCCGGCCGCCGCGGCGCGTCGCAGCCGGTCGGCGATCGCCTGCGCATCGAAGCGAGTATCCGCGCACGCCTTCTTCATCGTGGCCCGTCGTTCCCGGATGAAGGTGATACTCGCCTCAATGCGCAGGCGCGCCTCCGTCGACAGGTCTCGAGCGCGCTGCGCAGCGTGACTGAAATCGGACTCGGTCGCGCCTGGCGTATCCGGGGCCCCAGACGTGCAGGCATGTGCGAGTCGCGCGAGCGCCACGACGGCGGTGCGGTCGTTGGCGCGCGCCTGCGTGTCGAGCGCACGCGCCGCCTCGGCAAGGCGCTGCTCGGCGAGCAATGCGAGAACGTCCGCACTGACACCGATGTCGCCGAGCAGCCGATGCGTGTCGGCCAGCCGCAGGCGCGCCATGAACTCTCCATCGAGGACGCTGGCCGCGGCCGGGCGTATCGGCGCTGGCTCGCGCGCGACCCCCGGATGCGCAACGTCGACGGACTCTGCCGGAGATCGGCCGCTGTCCTGGGGCGCAGGCTCGGACGGGTGCCGCAACAGCCGCATGCCGAAAAGAGCGGCCGCAACGACGAGGAGTCCGACGATGACCTGCAGCGGCCAGCGCGGACCGGCCCTGTGCCGCTCGGAAGGCGGCGGAATGGTGCCCCTGGGTCCATCGCGCTGCATGAACAAAGTCTACCTGCACTGGCGCTCCTCCCGGGCGTGCCCAGGGCGAGGAGCGCTTCAGTCCACGTCCGACTTCCTACGCCGGGGTGTCGGCGTAGAATCCAAGGCGTCGATCGTGCGGCCCATCGACCGGGAGGCAGCCCATGCTCACCGTCAAGCACTTGCTCGACAACAAGGGGGCACAGGTTCACGCGACCGAGCCCGAAGCCCCGGTCCTCGATGCCATTCGCCTGATGGCGGAGAAGCACGTGGGCGCGTTGCTGGTGATGCGCGGTGCGGAGCTCGTCGGAATCGTTTCGGAGCGCGACTACGCGCGCAAGGTGATCCTGCTGGGCCGATCCTCCGCCGACACGCCGGTGCGCCAGATCATGAGCTCGCCCGTGAAGACGGTGACCCTCGCGCACTCCATCAACGACTGCATGCAGCTCATGACCACGGAGCGCATCCGTCACCTGCCCGTCCTCGAGAACGGCCGCGTCGTCGGCGTGATCTCGATCGGCGACCTGGTGAAAGCGGTGATCGAAGAACAGCAGCAGCAGATCGAGCAGCTCGAGCGTTATATCAGCGGCTGAGTTCTTCACGGGCATTTGAGCGCACTGAAACTGCTTCGTGACGCAGTTCTCATTTCGCGCGCCCACATGAGTCGCGCCAATCACGCTTCCTGCCGGCGCCTGCAACTAAGCTGCACTCCTTGGATCTATGGCTGCGCTGTGCATACGCCTGCTTGCGCTCATACCGTTGATCAGCAAAAGGAAGTGCCAGCAGCGGGGCATGACCCTGCTCGAACTGATGCTGGCGATCGCGGTGCTGGCTGTGCTCGCGACGATTTCCGTGGCGAGTTACAAGCGATATGTGGATCGAGTGAAGGTGAACAGCGCCATTGCGGACATCGGGCAGATCCAGCTGCTGATCAACAAGTACCGGCTCGATCGCGACGCCTTGCCCACGACGTTGGCCGACGCCGGCCTCGGCGGAAAGCTCGACCCCTGGGGCAATCCGTACGAGTATCTCGACTTCACCGGCCTCAAGGGCAACGGCCAGGTTCGCAAGGATCGCAACCTCGTGCCGATCAATTCGGACTATGACCTCTACAGCAAAGGGCCCGACGGCGACAGCCGCCCTCCGCTGACCGCCAAGGCCAGCCGCGACGACATCGTGCGCGCCAACGACGGCGCGTTCATCGGCAAAGGCGAAGACTACTGACCATGTGGGGGATCGAGACGCTTTCGCTGCGCTCGCGCTTCGGACGGCGAGTCCTGATGCTGTTCCTCATCTGCGCCGTGGTGCCGGTGCTGATCGCCTGGAGCCTTTCGTTCGCTCACGTCCAGCAGGCGGCGCGGCACAAGCAGGTGGAACAGCTGCGCGACTTCAGCGCGACCTATGGCCTCGCGTTGCTGCAGAGACTCGATGCCGCCGAAGTCGCCCTCGAGGGGATGGCGCCCGTCGCCGCTACCTTCCTCCCCCCTGATCGCTATTCGGCTTCCCGAGCGCGCGTGTGGCACGCGCTCGCCGTGGTGAACGCGAACGGAACGATCCGTGCACAGCGCGGGTCGATCCAGCCGCTGCCTGATCTCGACGCTACCGCACGCCAGCGCCTGGCCGCCGGGAGTGGCGCGTTAGCGATGCTGCCGCAGCAGAACGGCAGGCCGCCGCGCGCCTTCCTGGTCGTGCCACTCAAGGACGCGCACGCCCTGCTCTATGGTGAAGTCGACGAACAGTTCCTGTTCGGCGAAGCGAGCAGCCTGCCGTACGGGGTCACCCTACGGTTGCGGGAGCTCGATGGACGCGTGCTGTACGCGAGCAGTGCTTTCGACGATGACGGCGATACAGACCGCGACATGGCAGTCGCCGACTGGGAGCTGTTTCTCGGCGCGCGCTTTGGCGTGCCGTCACTGAGAATCGAGGCGACTCAACCGCGCCTGGGCTATGGCGATGCCGATGCGGCCCTGTCGGGCAACACCCCGTGGGCGCTGCTGGGGGCAACGATTCTCGTGTGCCTGCTCAGCTCCATGCAGATCCGCCGCAATCTCGCGCCACTCGACGAGCTGCTCAAGGGAACGCGGCGCATCGCTGCGCGCGAATTTGCGACCAGGGTCGAAGTGCGCAGCCGCGATGAATTCCAGGAGCTGGCAGAGTCGTTCAACCGCATGTCCGACAGCCTGCGCACCCAGTTCGCGGCTCTCGAGGCGCTGTCCGAAATCGACAGCCTGATTCTCTCCTCGCCCGGCATCGAGGTGATTCTCGAGAAACTGCTCAATCACGTTCGCAAGGTGACCGGCTGCACCTGCGTCAGCGTGACGCTGATCGATCCCGATCAGCACGGTCACGGACGCGTGTACCTGCAGGACGGTCAGAGCGAAGCCCAGCGCGACATCAAGCGCATTGCGATCCCTGGCGACCTGCCGGAGCTCGCGGAAGAGGGACCGCTGCCGCCGCTCGACCTGCGCGGCGACAAGGACATTCCGCCGTACGCGGTGCACGTCGCCGATGCGGGCGCACTCTGGGGGCTGGTGCAGCCGGTGCGCGGCGCGCACGGACTGACGGCGATCCTCACACTCGGGTTGCGCGAGGCGCCGGGGCCGGATGCGGCTCAGGACGGCTTTGCGCGCGACTTCGCCGACCGCCTGGCGGTTGCGATCAGCAGCGTGGAGCGCGAGGAGCGGCTGTACCGCCAGGCGCACTATGACGATCTGACCAGCCTGCCCAACCGGCAACTGTTCAAGGACCGGCTGCTGCATGAAATCGCGCGCGCGAGCCGTACCAGTGAGCAGCTCGCGCTGCTGTACATCGACCTCGACAACTTCAAGCGGGTGAACGACACGCTCGGTCATGGCGCGGGCGATGAGTTGCTGCAGGTCGCGGCCCGCAGGCTCGACGGGTGTACCAAGCGCTCCGATACGGTGGCGCGACTGGGCGGCGACGAGTTCGTCGTCATCCTGGGCGCCCTGCCGGATCCAAACGAGGCCGGCAAAGCCGCCGAGCGAATACTCGCGGAGCTCGCGATGCCCGTCTCGATCCGCGAGCGCGAATTCCAGACCCGCGCCAGCATCGGCATCGCGATCTATCCAGGCGACGGCGCGTCGCCCGAAGAGCTGCTCAAGAACGCGGATACCGCCATGTACCGCGCCAAGGACGATGGCCGCGGACGTGCGACCTTCTTCGAAGCCAACATGAACGAGCGCGCGCAGGAGCGCTGGAGCCTCGAGACCGGGTTGCATCGCGCTTTGCAACTGCGCCAGTTCATCCTGCACTACCAGCCCCAATTCGATCTCACCAGTGGCGTCGTGAACGGGGCCGAGGCGTTGATTCGCTGGGTGCACCCGGTGCAGGGCCAGCGGCCTCCCACTCAATTCATTCCCGCGGCGGAGGAGTCCGGGCTGATTGCCGACATCGGCGAGTGGGTGCTCAACGAAGCGTGCGAACAGTTCCAGCGCTGGCAGCGCGCGGGCACCAACGTGCCGCGCATCTCGATCAACGTGAGCCCGGGGCAGCTCCGTCACAAGCAGTTCACCAACCAGGTGCGCGACGCGCTGATCCGCTTCGGTGTGCCCCCGTGGGCGCTGGAGCTGGAGATCACCGAATCGGTGCTGCTCGCGGGCGAACAGCAGACCACGCAGACACTGGGCGGACTCACTCAGCTCGGCGTCGGCATCGCGCTCGACGACTTTGGTACCGGGTATTCCTCGCTCAGTTACCTGCGGCGCTTCCCGGTGGACGTGATCAAGATCGATCGCTCATTCGTCAGCGACATCCCGGACAATCCGGATGCGTGCGCGATCGCGCGGGCGGTGGTGGCGATGGCGCAGAGCCTGCGCAAGGCCACGACCGCGGAAGGCATCGAGACCGTCGCGCAACTCGAATTCCTGCGCTCACTCGGTTGCGACAGCGGCCAGGGCTACCTCTATTCCAAGGCCCTGCCGGCCGACGAGCTGGCGCAGCTCCTGCTGAATCCTCCGCAAGTCGTCAAGCCGCCGGTCGCGGAGGAGCCGTCTCACGAGCCGCGCCGACGGCAGGCTGGCAGTTCGCGGCTCTAGAGTTGCGCTGGCGACTCAACCTTTCCCGCTGTGCAGGTACGCCTGGATCTGGCGCCGGTAGCTGCGTCCGGACGTGAAGCGCTGCCCGTTCTTGAGCGTGATCAGGAATTCGCCGTGAAACCAGCGCTCCATCTCGCCGATCTTCAGCGTATTGATGATCACCGAGCGGTGAACGCGCAGGAACACTGCCGGGTCGAGCATCTCCTCGGCCTGCTGCATGGTGCTGCGCATGCGGTACGACTCGGTGCCGACGCGGATCGTGATGTAGTTGCGGTCCGCTTCCACGCAGTCGATGTCCTGCGGGTCGATGAACGTCAGCCGTTCGTCTTTTTCGGCGACGATCCGTTTCGGAGTGGCGGCCGGTGGCGGGGCCGCGGTGGCCAGTGCGCCGCGCACCGCCTCGACGATTTCCCCGCTCAGGCGCGAGCCTTGTGCCGCCGCCAGGCGCTGGCGCACGCGTGACAGCGCGAGCTGAAAACGGCTGCGATCGAAGGGCTTGAGCAGGTAGTCGACGGCCTGCACATCGAAGGCGCCGAAGGCGTAGTGCTCGAAAGCGGATACGAATACCACCAGGGGCGCGGTGCCATTGGCGAGACAGCGCAGCACCTCGAAGCCGTTGGTCTCGCGCATCTCGACGTCGAGGAGCAGCAGATCCGGGCGCAGCCTTTCGATGAGCTGTACGGCTTCGCCGCCATGACTGCACTCGCCGACCACTTCGACGTCGGCTTCCTGGCGGCAGAGCTCGCGCAGCCGCTGGCGGGCGAGCAGCTCGTCATCGACGATCAGCGTGCGGATACGCGGCCTATCGGGCTCGACGCGTCGCGAGCGGACGTTCACTTCGCCCTCAGGGTGTGAATCCACGGCAACTCGCAATCAGCTGCCGGGGGCAGCTTGTGTGTACGGGATACGGATGCGCGCCACCACGGAGCCGTCAGGGCGCGCGTTCAATGTGAGCTCCTGCGCATCGCCAAACAACGTAAGCAACCGCTCCCGCGTCGCTCCCAGCCCCACGCCTTCGCGCCGGCTCTTGTTGAGCACGTGCGCCGAAGCGGTGTTGACGACTTCCATCACCAGGTCGTCATGCTCGCGCCGCGCGCTGACCAGCACCCGCACGACGTCCGTATCGTTCTTGATGCCGTGCACGACGGCGTTCTCGGCCAGCGGCTGTAGCAGCAGGCCGGGCACCAGCGCGCACTCCAGTTCCGCGGGGATGTTCACTTCGTACACCAGCCGTTCGGCGAAACGCAGCGACTGGATCGCCAGGTACTGGCGTACGAATTCCGCCTCGCGTGCGAGCAGCAGCTGGTCCGATTCGCCGTCCCGGAAGGTGCGGCGCAACAGGTCACCGAGGCGCACCAGCACCTGCTCGGCTGCAGCGGCGTCGCTGCGCACCAGCGCCACGGCGGCATTGAGGGTGTTGAACAGGAAGTGCGGATTGAGCTGCATGCGCAGCGCCTGCAACCGCGAGTGAGCCCACTCGCCGCGCAGGCGCGAGGCCTGGACCTTTTCGTCCCTGAGCTCCCGGTAGGTCTTCACGCCCGCCACCAGCGCGAGCCCGAACCAGTAGGAGAGCATGAAGTCCCCGACCGAGGACAACCACATCATCGTCCAGGCGTACCAGCCAAGCTGCGACTGCACCAATTCGTGCAGCAGACTCCATTCGTTACGCGCGTAAGCGGTCAGGAACACCAGCGCGGGCCGCGCGGCGAGCGCAAACAGCGACGCGAGAGCAATGTGTTTCAAAAGCGCGGCCGTTCGTCCCGCTTGCGGCCAGCCCACCGCCAGCGCGCATCTGTAGCAAACGAGCAACAAGGGCAGGAGCACCACGTGCTGCCCGATCCGGACGTCCGGAGGGGCGATGATCACCATCGGGTTGCTGCTGCTCGCCAGCAGGTAGGTGATCACCCGCTCGCATGTCATGAAGAGCCAGAACGGCAGCGTGACTTCGAGAATAAGCCGCCATACCGCGGCCACGGGCATGGGTGGCGCGAGCGGCGCATCGAGCGATCGGGCGGTGGCGGTAACGGCCATAAACTACGAAGGTTGCCGTAGTGATGATGCCATCACTGTCTGATTCCGACAACAGATTTCGTGAAAAATTAGGCAAGGTTTTGTCGCACTTTTCGAGCCGCCGGGGAGTTTTGGGACAGTCTGCTCGGCGCTGGGGACGAACCCGGCCGTTTCTACGACCAAATTCGTAGCTGGAGGTTCGAGCGCAGCTTACTTGCGCCAGAACGCCGGGGTGAACAGCACCAGCACGCTGAAGATCTCGAGACGTCCGAGCAGCATGGCGAGGGTGCAGATCCAGGTCTGGAAATCGGTCAGCGACGCGTAGTTCGCCAAAGGGTGCACGCGCCCGAGGCCCGGGCCGGTGTTGTTGATCGACGAGATCACCGCGGACATCGACGAGCTGAAATCGAGCCCCGACAACAGCAGCGTGAGCGTCAGTGTCACCACGGTGATGAAGTACAGGAAGATGAAAGCGAGCACCGCATACACGATGCGATTGGGCACGACCTGGCCGCCGATGCGAATCGGCTCGACCGCTTGCGGATGCACCATCAGTCGCAATTCGCGCTGCGCCTGGCGCCAGAGGAGCAGTGTGCGAAACATCTTGATGCCGCCACCCGTCGAGCCGGTGCTGCACACGATGCACGTGAGCAGCAGCAGCCAGTAGCCGGCGAAGGGCGGCCACTGCTCCCAGTTCTCCGTGACGAAACCGGTGGTCGACGCCATCGAGATCACCGCGAATGCCGTGTGGCGCAGTGTGACCCACACGTCCGGGTACGGATGAGTCGCATACACGACCGCGGTCAGCAGGATCACGCTGGCCGCGATCACGCGCAGCATCGGCCCGATTTCCGGATCGGCGGCATACGGCGCCAGCGACAGGCGCCGGAATGCGACGAAGTGGCGCGCGAAGTTCATGGCCGCAATCAGCATGAACGCCATCAGCACCATCTCGACCGCGGGCGAATCGAAATACGCGATGGACGCGTCGTGCGTCGAGAATCCGCCGAGCCCCAGGACCGAGAACGAGTGGCAGATCGCGTCCAGCCAGCCGATGCCGCAGAGCTTGAGCGCCACGATGCAGGCCGCGGTGAGTCCGGCATAGGTGAGCCACAGTGCCTTGGCGGTCTCGGTGATGCGCGGCGTCAGTTTCGTGTCCTTCACCGCGGTGGGCGACTCCGCCTTGTAGAGCTGCATGCCACCCACGCCGAGCAACGGCAGGATGGCGAGCGCGAGCACGATGATGCCCATGCCGCCGAACCAGTGCAGGGCGCAGCGCCACAGGTTGATCGCGGGCGGCAGGTATTCGACGCCGGACAGCACCGTCGCTCCGCTCGTGGTGAGGCCGGAGGTCGTCTCGAAGTAGGCGTCGGTGAAGGTCAGCCCCGGCAGGGCGAGCATCAACGGTACGGCCGCTGCCCCCGCCATCAGCACCCAGCCAAGCGTGACCAGCAGGAACCCGTCGCGTGACTTGAGCTCGCGCTGGAAGCGCCGCGTTCCGATCCAGATGATGAGGCCGGTGCCGCTGCTGATCAGCCCGCCAAGCAGGAAGTCGCGCCACGTGCCGTCGTTGAAGACCAGGGAAGTGACGATCGGCAGCAGGAAAGTCGCACCGAAGAACGAGAGCAGCTGGCCGAGCAGGTGGACGACGGCGAGCAAGCGCCTGCCTCAGGTGAAAGTCGCGCCTGTCTGGAACAGTCGCTCGACCGCCTCGATGTGCCGGCGGTCGGTGAGGAAGAGGATCACGTGATCGTCCGCCTGGATGATCGTGTCGTGGTGCGCCATGATCACCTCGTCGCCGCGCACGATGGCGCCGATGGTCGTGCCTTCGGGCAGATCGATGTCTTCGATCGCGCGACCGACGACGCGCGA
>DATBIF010000194.1:0-17000 GCA_036557045.1 Steroidobacteraceae bacterium | reverse complement strand
GCTCGCCTTCAGCGGCGCTTTGCACGCACAGGATGCGGGTCCCGAAGTCGGCAACGTTGCGCTGGTCAAGGCATTCCAGTCGGCGTGGAACAGCCACGACATGCAGGGCGCGTTTCGAAAATTGCTCACCGCCGACGTCGACTGGGTCAACATCGATTCCTCGCGGGGCAAGGGAATTGACACGGTGGTTGCCGGCCATGCACGCGCTCACGCGGGCAAGTCCAGGGGCAGCGCGATGAAGATCAAGGACATCGAAGTGGAGCCGTTGAAGCCCGATGTGGCTCTCGTCTTCGTTGGCTGGGAGATCACCGGCGATCAGGCGGACGACGGAGCGACACTGACCCCGCGCGAAGGCCTGTTCACCTGGGTCACGGTGAAGGAAGGCGGCGCCTGGAAGATTCGCGCCAGTCACAATACCAACAAGGCGGAGCGCAGCGTCTGGGCACCGGCGCCACCCGGCAGCAGGCCCTGAAGTCAGGATTCGTACAGGCGCCACGCCGCCTGGTAGCTCAGCCCGTATGACAGGATCTTGCTGAGCAGCTCGTCGTAGGACATTCCCACCGAGCGCGCCGAGTCCGCGAAGTCCTCTTCCCTGCTCAGGTTCGGGTTCGCGTTCGCCTCGAGGACGAAGAGACTCCCGTCGGCCCGCTGCCGGAAGTCCATGCGTGCATAGCCGGAGAGATGCAGCGCCTTGTAGATACGGCGCGCCAGCTTCGTCATCTGGTCGACCGCGGCCTGCGGCAGATCCTTGGCAGGATCCGTAGTGATGCCGTACTTCTTCTGGTAGCGCTTGTCCCACTTGACCTTGCGCGTCGCAATCGCCGGGAGCGATTCGGGCAGGGTGCCGAAGGTCATCTCCCACACCGGAAAGGTGGTCAGGCGACGATTGCCGAGCACGCCGACGTAGAACTCGCGTCCCGCGACATACTCCTCGACCAGCGCGTCGGAAGTCGTCTGCTCGTGGATGAACTCGATGCGTTCCTTGAGCTTCGCAGCATCTTCGACCACCGAGGCCTGCGCGATGCCGAGGCTGGCATCCTCTGTCGCCGACTTGACGAAGAGCGGGAAGCGCAGCTTCTTCGGCAGCCGCAGGCGCGTCCCGCGCGGGAACACGGCGAACTGCGGCGTCGGGATGCGGTGATACGTGAGCAGCTGCTTGCTCAGCACCTTGTCGCGCGACAGCAGCAGGCCACGCGGGTTGCAACCCGTATAAGGCTGACGCAACAACTCGAGGAATGCCACGACGTGCTGGTCGTAGGTGACGATGCCGTCGAACTCCTCGAGCAGGTTGAAGACGATCTGCGGCTTCCATTCGAGGATCTCGGCGCGCAGCTCGGTGAGGCTGTCGCGCACGCCGAGCGGCTTCACGTCATGGCCGGCGTTGCGCAGGTGCGTGATGACGTCGAACTCGGTGCGCCACTCCTCGATTTCCTTGTCGCTGTGACCCTTGAGGCTCTCCGGAGGCACGAGGCTTTCGTGCATCACGACGAGCGTGCGCAGCGGCTTCATAGCACGTGGCGTCCGGCGGTCCCGTTCAGGTGCAGTCGTGCGATCCTGGTGATGAGTGATTCAACGCGGCGGCGGGCGATGCGTGCCGGCCCTTGGACGGCGAGACCTTCCTGTGCGGAACGATGGATGACGAGTCGCAGCACCTGGTGAATCAGATACTCGCTCGTATCGAGCTTGCGGGCAACTCTGCGGCGCAGTTTCGACTTGAGCGTGCGCACCAGCGCGGCGGCGCGGATCGCTCCGCGCTCGCGCGGATCGGCGCGGAACGCGCGCGCGATCAGCGTCTCGGCAGTCGAGCGGCCCCCGGCGCTGTAGCGTGACAACTTGGCGCGATAGTGCTGACGGAGCGTCCGGTTCTCCTGCGACAGCGGCTCGATCACATCGCGCGTGCGCACCGGCGGCTTGCGATGCGCGAGCTCGCCCATCAACTCGTCGACGAAGCGCAGCTTTTCCAGCGCGCGCCAGCCCTGGTAGGAGTGCCGCCAGGTGGAGCGCGGGCTCAGCCACACTGCAAACGTCTCGGCGAAGTCTTCGGTCGGATGACTCTGCGCGTACCACGCGCCGAGGTGCTGCACGAAGCGGCGGCTTCCGGGCCGCGGGCGATAGCTGTCGGGATACGGGAGCGATGCGGGCCCGAAGACTTCGCGCCAGCGCCGGCGGCGACGCAGCCGAAACGCGTTGTCGACGGCATGTCCGGCTTCGTGCCGCAGGATGCGCATCAGCCAGTTCGAATTCCCGCCCTCGACTTCATGCATCATCCGCCGCTCGAGCTGCTGGAGCCGCGGGTGACACAGATAGAAAGGAATGGCGATCCCGGGCACGCCGTCGGGCGAAAACCACTCTTCCGCGAGCCAGCAGTGCGGCCGCACCTCGAGACCCGCTGCTTCGAGCTCGCCATAGAGGCGCTCGATGTGCTGCGCGAGGGCGGTGCCCTCGATGCGCAGGTTCAGGTCGCGAAAGCGCAGGTCCAGCAGCTTCTCATCGGGCAGGCATGCCCAGTGCGGCGCGGACTTGCGTCGGCGTCGGGCAGAAAATCGGGTGCGTGCGCGCGCTGTGTGCGCCATGGCAGTGGAGCTCGAGCCTGGGTCGCAACCGGCGGGTGCCGGTCACGATCGAAATACTAGCACCGTGTCGCGGCCGGGGAAGCGGCTCAGTGCGCCATTTTTTCGAGTGAGGCGGCCAGCAGCCGGTCGGCCAGCTGCTCGATCAGCTCGCGCTGGAGCAGCGCGCTGCGCCAGCCTGAGGGAATCGCGTTGACTCCGTAGAAAGCGCCGCCGAGCTGGCCGAACAAGGCCCCGACCACGTCGGAATCCACGCCGAGGTTGACGGCCAGCAGGGCGCCCTCGCGGAACGTCTGGCTGCGATAGAACGCCCAGAGCGCCGCCTCGAGCGCTTCAACCGGGCCTCCCCCGCCAGTCACCTCGGTCGCCGACTTGTTGCGGAAGGAGCCGGCCGCGACCGCCGCCACCGGCGGTCTGAGCGGCCGGTCGTTGAACTGGCTGATGTAGTCGGGGTTCAGAAGCTGCTGGCGGCTCGCGCCCTGCAGTGCCGCCACCAGGAGCGAGGCGAAGTGGCGGCAGGCATCGAGCACGATGGGCGATTGGTCCGTCGTCCGGGCGGCCTCGGCCGCGTACTGCACGGCGGCCCTCGGGTCGGCGAGATAGAAGAGCACCGCTGGTGCCACGCGCGTCAGCGCGTCCTTGTCGAGGCGCGCGGGATCATGGGAGCCCGCGAACGGTTTGCCGGACCACTGCGAGGCCGCCAGCGCACGCGCCACGGTCGCCGTGATTCCCACGCATTGCCCGGTGCTGGAGAGGTGGCCTTCGCGTTGCCACAGCCGGTAGCGCGCCATCTGGTCGGCAGGATCGAACTCCTCGCATTCGACCAGGCTCTCCGCGAGGCACAGCGCCATCGCCGTCTCGTCGGTCCATCCGCCGCGCGGCATTTCGAACGGACCGCCACCGAGAAGATCGCCGAGCGGCGGGAACGAGCCCGGCGCGCGAAACTGCACTGACGCGCCCAGCGCATCGCCGACGGCGAGACCGAGCATCGCGCCCTGGTAACGATCGCGCACCACGCGCGCCGCGACGAGTTCCTCGGGGCGCGGTTGCGGCGGTTCCACAGGAGCCGGCTGCGCACCGGGCCGGCGCCATTTGAGCACGTATTCGTACTGCTCGTCGGTCTCCGGTGTCTGGGGCCAATCACGCGAGCGTGAATTGGCGCGCCAGAGCGCATTGAGCCGATCGAGCGCTGCGTCCGGAACCATGCCCTGGTGCACGAAATAGCAGCCGAGCACAGTGCCGGTCCGGCCCACGCCCGCCTGGCAATGCAGGTACACGCAGTGACCGAATTCGAGCGCCTGGTCGAGATACGCATGGATCTCGGACATCAGCTGCGGCGAAGGTGGCACCGAGTGATCGTGGATCGGCTTGCGCACGTACACCACGTAGCGACCGCTCGCCACTTTTGCATTCGGCAGCAATGAATCGTACGGATTGAGTTCACCCGGCTCGGTGAGATCGATGAAACAGGTGATGCCGGCGCCGATCAGGCGATTGAGACGAAACAGCGTATCGGCACGCGAGGGCGTTGCGGGATATTCACCGGCGAGCAGCCGCCCAGGCTCGATCCAATAGGTATTGGGCAGCGGAGGAGGCGACGCCCCGGTTTCATCGCGCGTGGGCATGCTGCGCTACTGCCGCGGCTCGGGCGCGAGCCGTGCGAAGTCGAAAACTTGCGGGTCGGCGAGGTGCGAACTCACGACGTTGCGCAGCGCACTGCCGATGGCCTCAAGCCGCCCGGGGTGTTCCTGCTCCCAGTCCGCGAGCATCTGCTTGATCGCTGCGCGCTGCAGGTGCTCCTGCGAGCCGCAGAGATTGCACGGGATGAGCGGAAACTCGCGCGCGCGCGCGTAGCGCTCGATGTCGCGCTCGGAGACGTACGCGAGCGGGCGGATCACGATGTGCTTGCCGTCCTCGGAGCGCAGCTTCGGTGGCATGGCCTTCAACTTGCCGCCGAAGAACATGTTGAGGAACAGCGTCTCGATCATGTCATCGCGATGATGGCCCAGTGCGATCTTGGTGATGCCGTGCTCGCGCGCGTAGCGATAGAGCGCGCCACGACGCAGCCGCGAACAGAGCCCGCACATCGTCCTTCCTTCCGGAATGACGCGTTTCACCACGCGATAGGTGTCCTGCTCGATGATGTGGAATGGCACGCCGAGCGCCGTCAGGTAACCGGGCAGCACGTGCGCCGGAAAATCCGGCTGCTTCTGATCGAGATTGACCGCGATGAGCTCGAACTTCGCCGGCGAGCTGCGTTGCAGGCTGAGCAGCAGGTCCAGCAGCGTGTAGGAGTCCTTTCCGCCCGAGAGACAGACCATCACGCGATCGCCTGCCGCAATCATCGCGTAGTCCTCGATCGCCTTGCCGACGAGCCCGCGCAGGCGCGCCTGCAGGCGCCGTGTCGTGTTCGAGAGCGCGTCCGCGGGCAATGTGGTCTTCGCGTCCAGGGTCACTCCAGCGAAAAACTGTATGACGCCGCAAAAGTCTCCGAGTCCGCATCCTTGCAGCCCTTGCAGGGCCGGGTGTGAACGCTGCGGATGAGCCACGTCCCGGACTGCGTCAGCGTGAAACGCACGACACCGCGCGCATCGCTCACCCCGCTCAGTTCCGTGACCGCGCCGTCCGCGCCGCGCCGCAGCGCGTAGGCGGTCGCGTTCGCGAGCGGCCTGGTGTCGAACAGCAGCTGCACGATCTGCTCCTCGCCGGCATGCATGGTGAGCGGATTCTGCAGCAGAACGATCTCGTACTGCATCCCGGTGAAGCGATGATGCAGGTCGGTCTCGGTTTCATCGCCGCTATGTCCGAGGAGCTTGAGGAAATGCCAGCTGCGCTCGCGCCCGATCTGCTCCGACCCGCTCACCATCGTCATGAGAAAGGCACCGGGGGAAGGCAGCGCATCGTCGAAGACCGGCTTGATGCCGTCATTGGTCGACGCGAGTAGATCCCTCACATCGCCCGGGAGGCGCAACTCGAAGCGCTCCGTGCGAGCGCGTTCGAAGGCCTTTTCTTCGCGCGCCGCGAACGATTGGCCGACGTTCAGGTGCACGACCAGGTGCGCGCCTGCGGCAGGGTGGTACGAATCGGCCTGCAGCCAGTAGTCGTCCGCCGCCGCCAGCGCGGGACCGAGGCTGAGCGCAAACAGGGCGAACGCGCGCATGGTCGTGTTACACGGGCGATTCCAGGTACTTGCTTTCGAGATAGCGGAGCGATGCCGCTGCCGAGAGCGGCTTGCCGGTCGCGCTCTTCATCAGGTCCTGGATCGACACCTTGGCGCCGAGGCTGTGCACATTGTCGCGCAGCCACGCGAACAGCGTTCCAAACCGGCCATTGGCGATCTCTTCGTCGACCTCCGGCTGCTGTGCGCGCAGGCTGTCCCAGAGTTGCGCGGCGATGATGGCGCCGAGCGCGTACGACGGGAAATAGCCGAAGGATCCCACTGCCCAGTGGATGTCCTGCAGGCACCCCTCGACGTCGTTCTGCGGCCGGACTCCGAGGCGCTCTTGCATGAAGGAATTCCAGGCTTCCGGCACGTTGCGGATCGCGAGCTCGCCCCCGAGGATTTTCTTCTCGAGGTCGTAGCGCAGCATGATGTGCAGCGGATAGGTGAGCTCGTCCGCGTCGACACGGATCAACCCGCGCCGCACCCGATTCAGGTGCCGGTACAGATTGTCGACATCCCACTCAGGCCCGCTCACGCCGAAGTGTTTTTCGAGGAGCGGCTTCAGGTAGCGCACGAAGGCGCGGCTGCGGCCGACGATCATCTCGAGCAGGAGCGACTGGCTCTCCTCGAGCGCCATGCCGCGATCGCGTCCCACCGGTTGATCGCGCCAGTCCTGGGGCAGTCCCAGGTCGTACATCGCGTGCCCGCTCTCGTGGAGCGCGCCGAGCAGGCCGTTGAACGGGTCGTTGGCGTCGAAGCGCGTGGTGATGCGGATGTCGCCCGGCACGCCCTCGGTGAAGGGATGTTCGCTCTCGTCGAGCCGGCCGCGATCGAACGGAAAGCCGAGCGCCTTCATCACGTCGACCACGACCTGGCGCTGCTTCGAAGCCGTGAACTTGCCCTTGAGCGGCAGGCTCGGCTGCTTCGCCTGCAGCTCGATCGTGTCGTTGATGAGCGTCGGGAGCTTGCGTAACAGCGCCTTGAACAGCGTGTCGATGTCCTGCGTCGTGATCCCCGAGGTGAATTCGTCGACGAGCGCATCGTAGGGCTGGAGATTGAGAGCCTGCCCGAGCAATGCCGCCTTGTCGCGCACCAGCGTGACGACTTCCTCGAGATACGGCGCGAACACGTTGAAGTCGTTCTTCTGGCGAGCTTCCATCCATTGCACTTCGGCGTGCGACGTGGCGCGCGCCAGGCGCGAGATGAGCGTCGTCGGCGTGGCGATCGCATGATCGCGCTGGCGACGCATTTCACGCAGGTTCGCGAGCTGCCAGTCTTCGAGGCCCTGCGCGTTGGCGTTCGCACGATCGAGCAGCCGCGTCACGCGCGGCGCTGTCAGGAGGGCGTGATACTCGGTTTCGAGCGCGGCGAGCTGCTCGCCACGGACGTCCGCACTTGCGCGAGGCATCATCACCGCGGCGTCCCAGCGCAGCAGGGACAGCGCCCCGCGGAAAGCGTGCAGGCGGCGGAATTCCTGTTCGAGTTGCTGGTACGGTGATGCCGGCATGGGCGTGGCCCAAAAGAGCGCGGGAGTTTAGCAGACAGGGCGCTGCCGACCCTCTCCGGCAAGCGTTCAGGTCAATTAAAACAATGGGTTATTGAGCAGCTTCCGGGAATTGACACTGCCGTTCAGGATCAAGCGCCGGTGTTCTGCGCCTGCCCGGCCTGCTCGCGCACGTCCTGCACGCGCGCGCCGTCGCGCACCTTCTGCGTGCCTTCGACCACGATCAGATCGCCGGCCGCGAGTCCCGACACGATCTCCACCCGGCCCGGCTTGCGCCGGCCGATGCTGACTTCGCGCTTGCGCGCACGCTCCTCTCTCACGACGAAGACGTATTGGCGGCCCTCTTCCGGTACCAGCGCCTGCTCCGGGATCGTCAGCACGCGTCCGCGCTCTCCCTGCAGTCGCGCATTGAGGAACATGCCGGGCTTCAACACGCCATCCGTGTTCGGAATGGCGGCGCGCACCGTGATGGCGCGCGTCGTCGGGTCGACGCGTGAATCGATGCTGACGATGCTGCCTTTGAATTCGCGATTCGGAAACGCCACGCTCCGTGCGGTCAGTGGCAGGCCTTCACGGAGTATCGCGATCGACGCTTCCGGCACGGTGAAGTCGAGCTTGATGACGCTCGTGTCGTCGAGCGTGGTGATGACGGCGCCAGGACTCACGAGGCTCCCGACGCTCACGCGCCGCAACCCGGTGCGTCCATCGAACGGCGCGCGAATCTGCGTGTCGGAGAGCTTCTTCTCGGCCGCGGTCACGCGCGCCTCGTTGGCGTGCAGCGTCGCCTCGAGCTGTTCGAGCTGCGAGGGCGAGAGCGCCTGCGTCGCGTAGAGCTCCTGGCTGCGCTTGTAGGAGCTGCGGCTTTCGCTCAGCGCCGCACGCGCCGCGTCGAGATCGGCGCTGGCCTCGACACTGTCGAGCTGCACCAGGATGTCACCGCGGCGCACCTGTTGGCCTTCGCGGAAGCGGATCGTGGTGACGAGATTGGAGACTTTCGAAGTGATCTCGACCGCTTCGTTGGCGTGCGCGGTGCCGAGCGCTTCGATTTCGTAGGCGAAGTCTTCTTCCCGAGCCGCGTCGGTCAGGACGCCGACGGCCGAGTCGAGCCCGCCGCTGAAAGCGCTTGCGGGTTGCGCGTCGTGCGCGCTGGACTCGTCGCCCGAACAACCGCTCAGCGCGATCGCCGCGGCGACCAGCACCGATGCAGTGCGCGTCGGTAGCGAGACTGTGCAGGGAATCTTCATGCCGCGGACGTCGCTCTGGAACGAGCGCCCGAGTATGTCATTGTTTCCAGTTACTGAGTATGTCGGGCCGCGCGCGGTTCGCTCAGGCGGCACTCGGCAGCTCGACCTCGACCGCCAGGCCTGGTTCAGCATTGCGAGCACGCACGCGCCCGCCGTGCAGCTCGACGATCGCCTTGACGAGCGCCAGCCCGATGCCGAAGCCGCCGCTGGTGCGTGCGGTGTCGACCCGGTAGAAGCGCTCGAAGAGGTGCGGCAGAGTCTCGCTCGGCACACCGCTCCCGTGATCGCGCACGGTGAGCTGCGCGCCCGCGCCGCCGTTGCGCAGCTCCACCTGGATCTCGCCGCCGCCGTGGCGAACCGCATTCTCGAGCAGGTTCTGCGCCACCTGGAACAGCAGATCGCGATCGCCGGTGACGGTGGCCCTCTCGAGATGCGGAACGATGTGCATGCCCCGCTCCACCGCGACCGCTTCGTACAGGTCGACCGCGTCCTGCCACAGCGCGCGCAGGTCGATCTGATCGCGCCGCGGACCGAAGCTCCCGGCTTCGATGCGCGCGAGCCGCAGGAGCGCGGAGAACGTCGCCAGCATTTCGTCGATGCGCTCGAGCGCCTGGTTGACGCGCTCGCGGCTGGCGGCGTCGAGACGCGAGTCGCGGCTGAGCTCATCGAGCTCGTTGCGCAGGCTCGCGACCGGCCGCCGCATGTCGTGAGCAATGGCGCTGCTGATGTGGCGCGTGCCGTCGATGAGTGTCGCGATGCGGTCGAAAGCGGAGTTGAACCGGCGCGCGAGCTCGTCGAGCTCGTCGCCCGTGCCGCTGAGCGGCAGGCGCTGCGACAGGTCGCCGCTCTCGATCGAGTCGACGCGTGTCGCCATCTTCGAGATGCGCCAGCGGAACAACAGGATCGCCGTGATGCCGATCGCGCCGCAGGCGATCAGCCCGAAGATCGTCGCGCTCCAGAGCTGAGTGCGCAGGTGCTGATCGATGCGGCGCAGCGGCGAGCGCCGGCCGACGAGCAGCAGCCGGTTGTCATAGAGCTCGAAGACGCGCCCTTCGAGCGTCTCACCGTCGGCTTGCAGCACGCTGAACCAGGGCCGCTCCTCCTTGGGCACCGCGCTCGGCCAGCGTTTCAGGTTCCCT
Source organism: Steroidobacteraceae bacterium (assembly GCA_036557045.1). Classification (GTDB taxonomy): domain Bacteria; phylum Pseudomonadota; class Gammaproteobacteria; order Steroidobacterales; family Steroidobacteraceae; genus DATBVX01. The sequence continues at coordinate 7,380 of DATBIF010000194.1, read as the reverse complement.
GCCAGGACGCTGCCATCGGCGTCGAGGAGCAGGTACGCCGCATCCGGATCGGCTGGCGCGCGCACCCTGAGATCGATGGTCTCCTTGAGCGCATCGATGCCCTTCTCGTGGTAATGCTCATCGAGGCCCTGGATCTCCTCCGCGATCGCCTCGCGCACCTGCTTGTTGAGGTCGGTGACGGACTCGCGGTAGACAGGCCAGAGCGCAAGCGCCAGCACCGCGGCTGCGGCGAGCGGCAGGCACCACGTGAGGAGATAGACCGGGCTTCTAATCCGACGCCAGGCCAAGGCGGTACCCCGAGCCACGGATCGTGTGCAGCAGCGGCTGCGTGGCACCGCGGTCGATCTTGGCGCGCAGGTTGGAGATGTGCACGTCGATCACGTTGGTGCGCGGGTCGAAGTGATAGTCCCACACGCCTTCGAGCAGCATGGTGCGCGTAACGACCTGGTCGGCGTGGCGCATGAGAAATTCGAGCAGCTGAAATTCCTTGGGCTGCAGGTCGATCTTGTTGCCGCTGCGCCGGACGCTGCGTTTGAGCAGGTCCATTTCGAGATCGGCGACGCGCAACGTCGTCACCGGCCCGGCGGTGTTTGCGGAGCTGCGCCGCTGCAGCACTTCGAGGCGCGCGAGGAGCTCGCTCACCGCGAACGGCTTGATCAGGTAGTCATCGCTCCCGGCTCTCAACCCCGCGACACGGTCGTCGACATCGCCGAGCGCACTCAGGATCAGCACCGGGGTGTCGATATTCGAGCCGCGCAGCGCGCGCAGGATCGCAAGACCGTCGACCTGCGGGAGCATGCGATCGAGCACGATCGCCTGGTACGGCTCGCTCATCGCCAGGAACAGGCCGTCGCGCCCGTCCGCGGCGAGATCGACCGCGTGGCCGGCTTCCTTCAGCCCGCGCTCGATGAACCGGGCAACCTCCCGGTCGTCCTCGACTACCAGTATCCGCATGGTCAAAGTCTAGCTCGCATTCGGTCGTGGCGCGCGTTGCACCGGGTGGGTCGGCGGGACAGGCTCAGCGCGCTCACTTGAATGCGAGCAAGGTGTCGGCGAGGCGGCTGTAGTCACCTTCGAAGTGATGACCGCCCGGGAGTTCGATCACCCTGAAGCGCGTGCGATCGAGCCGCGGGCACAGCGTGTCGGTGTCGTCGTGAGCGTAGACACACACGAACGGCGTCTTGAGCCGCTCGACTTCGGGGTACAACGGGAGCCCGGGATGGTGCTTGCCGACCCAGGTGGTGAGATGGAACTCGAACTCCGCTGCGGTGCCCGGTGCGAGCGCGGCCGCGAGCGTCACATGGTTCATCGTGTCCGAGGTGAGCCGATTGAGCGCAAACGGCAGGACTTCGGCGCCCATCGAGTAGCCGATCAGGAGCACTCGCTCCTTGTGCCACCTATCGAGATAGTGGCGGATCAGCCGGTCGAGATCGGCCCCCGTCTGCTCCGGCGTGCGCGACTTCCAGAAGTACTGCAGCGTCGAAAGTCCCACGGCGGGAATGCCGCGCGCGGCGAGATCGGCGGCGAGCCCGCGATCGAGCCCAGCCCACCCGCCATCCCCGGTCAGGATCACGGCAAAGGTATCACTGCTCGTTCTCCCGGTTGCGGGAACCTCGATCAGCGGAAGATCGCCAAGTGTCGTGCCTTGTGTGGTCGTGGACTGCTCCTCGGAAGATCGCGCGTCCTGGCTCAACGTGTCGTAGGCAGTCAGGAACTGCGGCATCCAGTTCTTCGGCACCGAGTAGCCATGGCCGACATTCGGCAACATCACGAGCTGCGCGTTGACGATCGGCGCAACGAAGTCGTGGCTCTTCCTGGGATCGCAGACCTGGTCGAGATCGCCCTGCAGGACGATCCAGCGCGCCGGCGTGCTCGCCACCGGCTGCATGTCGTAGCCGGGGGGCGGCGTGTGGCGCGCTTCGGTGCGCAACAGGTTCTCCTCGCACAACGGTGTCGGCGTCTCGAGATCCGGTCCGAAGCCGAGACTCAATGCGCCTGCAAACGTCCCTGTGGGCGCCTGCAACAGCAAGGCGTAGGCGAGCGTCGCGCCGGAGCTATAGCCGACGAGCAAGGGATACTGGTAGCGCGGCAGCGAGTAGCGTGCTTCGAGTGTGTGCGCGAGCTGTTCGAACTGCGCTGCCGGATAGATGCAGCTGCGCTCATGCAGCGGCGACACCCTGATCGCGCGGCGAATGTCGACGCCCGCCACCAGCGCGCCACGCGCGGCCAGCGCGCGCGCCATGTCGACGACACCGAGATTCCAGCCGCCGTCACCTGAGATGAAGAGGGCGACGCTCTTCGGCGCGGCGCTCGGCTGATAGACCGTGATCGGACCCAGTTCCTGGAAGTCGAACTTCGTGACGCCCGGCGCCGGAGGTTGGCCCATGGGAGTGGCGGCGAACGTGCTGCCGGCGCCGAGAACGCACAGCAACGCCGCGAGGTAACGTGCGCTCGTCATGGGATCACGCGCCGCAGGTGTTTGCCCTGCCCGCCGGGCTCCGCGTCGTCGCCAGCCTTGGCGGCCCCGGGATGCGACTCCAGGCCGGATCCTGCCGACGACTGCGCAACCGGCGTGTCGCCGCGTGCCGCTGGAGTCATTCGTGCTCCGCCACCGATGAGGCGCGTGACATCGATGAGGATTCCAGGCAGCGCCAGGCCGCCCGGCGCCGCGAGGTAGCGCGGACGCCAGTGCGGGCCGAACTTGGCCTTGTAGCGGCGCAGACCCTCGAAGTTGTAGAAACGCTGCCCGCGCCGCGCGATCAGATCGAGGATCCGCTGCCAGCGCGAGGCGAGTCGATGGCGCGCCATTCCCGACAGGGGTGCCATGCCGAGATTGAAGGCGCGATAGCCCTGCCTCTTGCCCCACAGCATGGTCTCGATCAGCAGGAAGTCCATGACGCCGACGGGCGCATCGCGCGTCTGGCGCATCAGGTCGACCGACAGTTCGTGCCCCGCGGGCGCGAGCCACAGGTTGGCGAAGGCGACCGGTCGATCCCCCAGGAACACCAGCACACACGGGAAGCGGCGCAGGTAACCCACGTCGAAATAGCCGAGCGAGAAACCTTTCTCGGCACCCGCCTTGTCCTGCAGCCAGTCATCGGAGATGCGCTTGAGGTCGTCGAGCCACTGGCCGACCTCCTCAGCCGGCACCACGCTGAATCGCAGGCCCTCACGCAACGCGCGGTTGCGTGCGCCGCGCAGGCTCGCGCGCGCGCCGCCCTCGAGCGTGAAGGTGTCGAGATCGACGATCGCCTCCTCGCCCACCTTGACCAGCGAGAGGCCGAGATCGAGATAGCGCTCCAGGTCCTGGCTGCCGATCTGGTAGAAGACGCAATTCATGCCGCGCTGGTCGGCGAGCTCGCGAAACGCCCAGCGCAACTGGTCGCGGCTCGCAGCATCGCCCACCGGATCGCCCATTGCGATCAGCGAATCGCCGACGCTCTGGTACATGATGAAGCCGCGCTGCTCCTTGGATCGCAGGATCGCCTTGTCACCGAGGTATGCGAGCAGGGGCTGCGTCTCGGTAGCCTGCTCGAGCACCGGCGCCAGCGCGTCGAGCGTGGCATCGTCCGGTGTCGACTCGGTGCCGCGCGCGGGACGCAGGAGCTCACGCAGTGCGATCGCGGACAGAACCACCACGACAACCACGAGCGCGCGCAGCGCGCGCGGCGCATCGCCCGCCGCTTCGAACTGCCACAACAACTCCTGCTGATACGTTACGTGTCGGTACGCAAACAGCATCAGCCAGGTCGTGCCGAACACGACCGTGGCGACGTTGCGCCACCAGATCCACGAGAAGCGCGCTTCAAAGAGCGACGCGGGGCGATAGAAGCGCCGCCGCCCGATCCACAGCGCCAGCGCCAGGACCACCATCGCGGTGATCAGGAGCGGCGGATCGCTGCGCAGCGTCGAAAGCACGGCCGCCACGACCAGCGCCCCGAAGCTGAGCACCCAGGCCCCGTGGTTGCGCTGGTGAATGCCGCGCGCCAGCACGAGGAGCGCGACGCCCAGTAGGCTCGCAGTGAGATGCGAGGCCTCGAGCAGCGCCAAGGGCGTGTCGCCACGGGCTTCGCGCGGCAATGGCAGAGAGCCTGCGAACAGGAGCCATGCGCCCGCGCCGAACACCGCTACTGCCGCGAGCGTCGGAATCATGTCGCCGAGCAGGCGACCGAACGTGCGGCCGCGATTGCGGAGCATCACCGCCGCGGGCGCCGCGATACCGACCACGAGCGGCAGCACGTAATAGATGGCGCGATACACCAGGATCGATGCGAGCAGCTCGCTCGCATTCACCTGCGGCATGAGACGCAACATCGCCCACTCGAATACGCCAAGGCCCGCCGGAACCGTGGAGATGAGCCCGGCGAGCACCGCGATGATGTAGAGCCCGAGGAAGCTCCAGAACGTCGTCATCGCAGACGCAGGCAGTAGCGCGTACAGCGTCGCCGCCGCGCAGGCAAGTTCCACGATGCTGACGGCGAGCGCGATACACGCGTCGCGGCGTGACGGCAGCGTCAGGCGGAACTTGCGCCACGCCACCAATGTTGGCGCCGGGCGCAACGCCACGAGCAACGCGCCGAGCGCCGCGAGGCCGAGAATGCCGAGCGCACGCCACAGCACGACGCTGTGCCAGAGAACGGTCGCGAGGTGCTCCGCTGCGAGCGCAGCGGTCAGCGCGCTGAGTGCCCAGGAGCCGAGCAGGAAACCCGCCGTGGTGTGAAAGACGATCTGAGCCACCTCACCGGGAGTGCAGCCCGAATCGCCGTAACCCTTGAGCCGGATCGCGCCGCCGGTGAGCGAGGCAAAGCCGAGCGAGTGGCCGAGCGCATTGGCCATGAAAGCCGTACCGAGCATGCGCAGGCGCGAGACCTTGCGACCCACGGCGCGCAGTCCCTGCCAGTCGAAGACGGTGAGCAGCGCATAGCTCAGCAGCATCGCGGCGGTGCTCGCAGCGAGCTGTGCCCACGACAGGGCGTGGATATCGGCGCGCAGGCGTCCCCAGCTCAGGCCGTGGAAGGATTCTTCCAGCGCGAAAGTGACGAGAATCAGCGCGCCGATGCTGATCGCGGCCCGCACGGGCCCGGAGCCGAGCCCGCCGTTGCTGTCTTTCATGAGAGGAAACGCCGCGTTCCCAGGGTGGCGACAGCCTGCGCCACCCTGGCTTGAGGGCCGATTCGCGGAGCCTTAAGAGTCCTTAATTCGGTACCGGATCACGGTTCCGGATCAGAGCCTTCCGCGATGCCTTCAAACAACGGGGTCGACAGATACCGTTCGGCCGTGTCGGGCAGCATCGCCAGGATCACATCGCCCTGCTTCGCCTTGGCGGCGACCTTCAGCGCGGCCGCAAATGTCGCGCCCGAGGAGATCCCGCAGAAGATGCCCTCGCTCTTCGACAGCAGACGCGAAGTCTCGATCGCCTCCTGGTCGGTAACCGGCAGAATTTCGTCGGCCACCTCGCGGTCGAGAACTGCGGGAATGAAATCCGGCGTCCAGCCCTGGATCTTGTGCGGCTTCCATTCGCGCCCGGACAGGAGCGCCGCGCCGTCGGGTTCGCTCACGGTGATGCGCACGCCGGGGCGCGCGAGCTTGATGACCTGGCCTGCGCCGGTGAGCGTGCCGCCGGTGCCCCACCCTGTCACCCAGTGATCGAGACGCTGGCCCGCGAAGTCGCGCAGGATCTCGGGGCCCGTGGTGTTGCGGTGATACTCGGGATTGGCTTCGTTCTCGAATTGCCGCGCCAGGAACCAGCCGTGTTTCTTCGCGAGCTCCTCGGCCTTGCGCACCATGCCGGTGCCGCGCTCTGCGGCCGGCGTGAGAATCACCTTTGCGCCGAGCAGGCGCATGATCTTGCGACGCTCGACCGAGAAGCTCTCCGCCATGATCGCGACGAACGGATAACCCTTGGCGGCGCACACCATGGCGAGCGCGATGCCGGTGTTGCCCGACGTCGCTTCGACCACGGTCTGGCCGGGACGAATCGTGCCGCGTCGCTCGGCATCCTCGATGATCGCGATCGCCAGGCGGTCCTTGACCGAGGCCAGCGGGTTGAAGAACTCGCATTTCACATACATCGTGACGTGCGCGGGGGCGAGGTGATTGATGCGCACCACCGGGGTGCGGCCGATGGTGCCGAGAATGCTGTCATAGATCATGGTGCGCTCCTCGCGGCGATCGGCCTGGGCGGGGCCGGGCGGCTATGGTCACGGCTTCGCGCCGAGTTCTCAAGTCCGGGCGGTTTTATCGGTTACACTGCCTGCCATGGGGGGCGAACGTACCATCAAGAAGTACGCGAATCGGCGCCTGTACGATGCGACTGTCAGCCGGCACGTCACTCTCGAGGACATCCGCGCGCTAATCGTCGAGGGCGAGAAAGTCAGGATCATCGAGGACAAGACCGGCGCCGATATCACCCGCCTGATCCTGCTGCAGGTGATTGCCGAGCAGGAGCAGTTTGGTCAGCCGATTCTCACCACGCAGCTGCTCGAATCGATCATTCGCGTCTACGGCAATGCCCGCCAGGACGGCATGGCGGATCATCTGCAGGAGAGCGTCGAGACCTTCCTGCGTCAGCAGGACGTGCCTTCGCCGTCCGGTATTCGCAAGGCCAACGGCAGCGAGTAAGACGCCACCGCGGTAACGCTTCGCGCCCCCTTGAACTCCGTTCAGCGCAGCTGGGCGCGCAGCTGTTCAGCCGTGACCGTCCAGCCGAAGAATGACTCCACGTTGAAGATCGTGGCCTCGTGTGCCGCGGGAGGACCCGCCTGCAGCGCACCATCGGTGACGAGAATCGGCCAGTACTCGTTGAAGTACGCATCGCGCAGCGTCGATTCGACGCAGACGTTGGTCGCGATCCCCACGAAAAACAGGTAGCGGATTGCGCGCACGCGCAGATTGGAATCGAGCGTCGTGCCCGCAAAGCCGCTGTAGCGCGTCTTGAGCACGACCAGGTCGCTTGGCTCGGGCTTGAGCTCGTCGACGATCTGAAAATCCCACGTGCCTTCCACCAGGAGCTTGCCCTTGAGCTCAGGCCGCGCGCGCATCAGGCAGAGCGCGGTTTCCTTGCGCGGATTGGGCGACGCATCGCCGCCGCCGTTGCTGAGGTCGGGCTTGTAGCCGGTCTGCAGGTACACGACCTGTACGCCTTTGCGACGTGCCGCCTGCAGGATCGATTTGATGGTGCTCACGACCGCTGCAGCCGGGACCGAGACGTCGTAGCCCGCGAGGTCGAGCAGTCCACCCTTGCTCGCGAAAGCGTTCTGCATGTCGACGACAACGATCGCGGACTGCTCGAGATCGACTTCAACATGTTCAGGACGTGCGTTGAATCTGACCACGCTAGGTGCCTGTCTTGGCGTCGTCGACTTTGTTCAATTCGTCCGG
>DATBIF010000193.1:0-10417 GCA_036557045.1 Steroidobacteraceae bacterium | reverse complement strand
TGGTTCGTGTGTCGATTGGCTCGTGTGAAGAGGGCTTAGACGCTACGTCCGTCGTGGGGCACGACCTTCAGGACACCCAGGTCCAGCCCCTCGATGCAGCGAACATTGATCGCTGCGGTGACGGCGCCCTTGTTGTCGGTCCCCGTTCCGAAGGGAGAGCAGCCGCAATTAGGGCAAAAATGGTGTTTGATCCGATGCTTGTTGAAGGTATAAGTCGCCAGGTCCGCCTCCGGGGTTGCGAGCCGCAGCTTGTCGCGCGGCGCGAACCACAGCAGGTACCCCTTCTTGCTGCAGATCGAGCAGTTGCACTGGAGCACCTGCTCGATATCCCCGTCGACGTCGAACGCGATGCGTCCGCAATGACAACCGCCATGGTGCGTCATGATCCTCTCTCCCGGCCTGGTCTCTGGTACAGTTTCCGCCTTTCCCTTTTCCATTGAAACCCGCGAGCGACACTTTGACGATGGGCCAGGCAGCGCCGGTCCGGGCAGTGTCCGACGGCGATGCCGTCGGCTATGACGCCACCGTGCGCGTCGATTCCGCGCGCGCAGCGGAGGCGATCGAGATCCATGGCGCGCGCCAGAACAATCTCAAGAACCTGACGCTCAGCATTCCGCTGAACGAGCTCATCGTCGTCACCGGCGTGTCTGGTTCCGGCAAGTCCTCGCTGGTATTCGACACGCTCTACGCCGAGGGTCAGCGGCGTTACGTGCAGACTTTCTCGCCGTACGCGCGCCAGTTCCTCGATCGCATGGACAAGCCGCAGGTCGATCGCATCGAAGGCATTCTGCCCGCGATCGCCATCGATCAGACCAACCCGGTGCGCACCTCGCGCTCGACCGTCGGCACGATGACGGAGCTCAACGATCACCTGAAGCTCCTCTACGCGCGCGCCGCTCAGCTCTACTGCCGAAGCTGTGGCGCCGCGGTGCGCCGCGATACGCCTGACAGCATCTGCGCGAGCATCGTCGAGCGCGCCGCGGCGGCCGGCGATCCGCGCCTGCTCATTACTTTCCCGGTCACGGTGCCGAAGAACTTCACCGAGACCGAGGTGAAGTCTCTCCTGGAGAGGCAGGGCTACACGCGCATCCACTCGCGCAAGGGCGCGACGCTGCACGTGATCCAGGATCGGCTGCGCGTCGCGGGCGCCGATCGCGCACGCGTGATCGAGGCCATCGAAGCGGCGCTGCGGGTGGGGAGCGGCCGACTGAGTGTGCACCTGGATGATGCGGAGTCGGCGGCCGGGACGGTCGGCGCAACCGCTGCGAACGTCGCCAATGTGGCACCGCCGCTGCCCTGGAGATTCTCGAGCGACCTGCATTGCGCCGACTGCGACATTCACTACCACGAACCCGCCGCGCACATGTTCTCGTTCAATTCGCCGCTCGGCGCCTGTGAACGATGTCGCGGCTTCGGTCGCACGATCGGCATCGATTACGGGCTGGTGATTCCCGACGAATCGAAGTCGCTCAAGGGCGGGGCGATCCGTCCGTGGCAGACCGAGGCCTACAAGGAGTGCCAGGACGACCTGCTGAAGTTCGCACGCAAGCGCGGCATCCCCATCGACACTCCCTGGCGCGAGCTCACCGAGGAACAACGCCGCTGGGTGATCGATGGCGAGGGCTCCTGGCGGAAGAAGGTCTGGTACGGCGCGAAGCGCTTCTTCGACTGGCTCGAATCGCGCAGCTACCGCATGCACGTGCGCGTGCTGCTTTCGAGATATCGCGCCTACACGCCGTGCACCGCCTGCAACGGCGCGCGCCTGCGACCCGAGGCGCTGCTCTGGCGATTGGGCACGCTGGCCGATTCAAATCGCGCACGCCTGCCGGGCGCGCGCTTTCGTCCCGAGGGAGTGAGCTGGAGCCAGGCGCAACTGCAAGCGTTGCCCGGTCTCACGCTGCACGACGTGATGCTCCTTCCGATCGAGCGCTGCCGGGACTTCTTCGCACACCTCGAGCTCCCGGCCCCGCTCGATGAAGCGACGGACCTGCTCCTCGCAGGGATTCGCACGCGGCTCGGGTTTCTGTGCGACGTGGGCCTCGGCTACCTGACCCTCGACCGGCAGTCGCGGACGCTCTCGGGCGGTGAAGTCCAGCGCATCAATCTCACGACGGCGCTCGGCACCTCACTCGTCAATACGCTCTTCGTCCTCGATGAGCCCTCGATCGGCCTGCACCCGCGCGACATGGGCCGGGTCATCGAGGTGATGCGGCGCCTGCGCGATGCCGGCAATTCCCTGGTCGTCGTCGAACACGATCCTCAGGTGATGCTCGCCGCCGATCGCATCCTGGACCTCGGGCCTGGCCCGGGCGAACACGGTGGAGAGATCGTCTACTTCGGTCCGGCCGCCGAGATCGGCTCTGCGCGCGGCTCGCTCACCGCCGCCTATCTCACGGGGCGCAAGCACGCGGTCGACCCGCAGCACGCGCAGCCGGTGAATCGTCGCACCGGCATGCTGCGCCTCACCGGCGCAGCCGAGCACAACCTGAAGAGCATCGATGTGGACTTCCCCCTTGAGCGGCTCGTCTGCGTGACCGGCGTCTCCGGCTCGGGCAAGTCGACGCTGGTGCACGATGTGCTCTACGCCGCGCTCCGCAAGGCGAAAGGCAAGCCCACCGAGGCGCCCGGAGAACACGCGGCGCTTCGCGGTCACGAGCAGGTGGGCGATATCGTGCTCGTCGACCAGTCGCCGATCGGGCGCACCACGCGCTCCAATCCGGCGAGTTACGTGGGCGCGTTCGATCCGATCCGCGCACTCTTTGCGCGCGCGCCGCTCTCGAGGGAGCGCCGCTACACGGCCGGCACTTTCAGCTTCAACTCGGGGACCGGGCGCTGCCCGACGTGCAGCGGCAACGGCTTCGAGCACGTCGAGATGCAATTCCTGTCGGACGTGTACCTGCGTTGCCCCGACTGCGATGGCAAGCGTTACCGGGATGAGACGCTGGAAGTGAAGATCAGTGGCGCTGCGGGCCGGAGTCTCGATATCGCCGCCGTGCTCGAGCTCACGGTCAGCGAAGCGGTCGAATTCTTCGCCGACAGGCCCGAAGTGCTCGCCAGGCTCGAGCCTTTGAAGGACGTCGGCCTCGAGTACCTGCGGCTGGGGCAGCCGGTGCCGACCCTTTCGGGCGGCGAGGCGCAGCGTCTGAAGCTCGCCGGGCACCTTGCGGAAGCAGGCGCACGCAAACGCGAGTCGCAGGAAGGCAAGCTCCTGTTGTTCGATGAGCCGACCACGGGACTGCACTTCGAGGACATCGCCAAGCTCCTGCGCGCGTTCCGTACGCTGGTCGCGGCCGGACACTCGCTCATCGTCATCGAGCACAATCTCGATGTGATCCGGGCTGCCGACTGGATCATCGACCTCGGGCCGGAAGGCGGCGATGCGGGCGGCGAGATCGTCTGCGTCGGCACGCCGGGCGAGGTCAGGAGGTGCGCGCACTCGCATACCGGCAAGTCCTTGCTCGAGTACGACAGGGCGCTCGGCCGCTCGTTTGCGCCATCGACTCCGGCTCGCACGCCGCAGAAGAGTCAGCGCGCGAGCGCCATTCGCGTGCACAACGCGCGTGAGCACAACCTGAAGATCGCCGATGTCGAGATTCCGCATGATCGCTTCACCGTGATCACCGGTGTGTCGGGCTCTGGAAAATCGACGCTCGCGTTCGACATCCTGTTTGCCGAGGGCCAGCGTCGCTATCTCGAGTCGCTCAATGCGTATGCACGGCAATTCGTACAGCCCGCGTCGCGCCCCGACGTCGATGCCATCTTCGGCATCCCGCCGACGGTCGCGATCGAGCAGCGCACCAGCCGCGGCGGGCGCAAGAGCACGGTGGCGACGCTCACCGAGATCTACCATTTCCTGCGCCTGCTCTACGTAAAACTCGGAACGCAGTACTGCCCGAAGTGCGACGTGCCGATCGAGCCGCAGAGTGTCGATTCGATGGTGGCGCGGATCCTGCGCGAGGAGCGCGGCAGGACGGTCACGCTCCTGGCACCGCTGGTGGTCGCGCGCAAGGGCTTCTACACGGATCTCGCCAAGTGGGCGGCCGGCAAGGGCTTCGAGCACCTGCGTGTCGATGGTGAGCTGCTGCCGACCCGCAAGTGGCCGCGGCTCGCGCGCTTCAAGGAGCACACGCTCGAGTTACCGGTCGCGACACTGCGGGCGACGCCTGACCAGGAGACCGGGTTGCGCGCCGCCGTCGAGCAGGCGCTCGATCACGGCAAAGGCGTCTTGCACCTCTTGCGCGAGACGCCCCGGGCCAAGCGGGCGGGCGACGCCCGCAAGCCGAAGCCTGTCGAAGCGCGCGTCACGGTACTGTCCACGCGTCGCAACTGCCCGAGCTGCGGCACGAGCTTTGCGGACCTCGATCCGCGCCTGTTCTCTTTCAATTCGCGGCATGGATGGTGTGAGAGCTGCTACGGCACCGGCCTCGCGCTCCAGGGATTCGACGAGGAGCAATCGGGCGAGGAGATCTGGTGGAACGATTGGTTTGACGGGGCCGCACCGGCGTGTCCCGATTGCCAGGGCCAGCGCCTGAATCCGGTGGCGCTCAACGTGCGCTTTCGCGGCCGCTCGATCGCCGAGCTGACCGCACTGCCCGTGAAGGGACTGCTGTCATTCGCACGTCGGCTCGACCTCCGCGGACGCGACGCCGAAATCACACGCGACGTGCTGGCCGAGCTCGACTCGCGCTTGCGCTTTCTCGATGAAGTCGGCCTCGGCTATCTCTCGCTCGATCGTTCCGCGCCGACGCTGTCCGGCGGCGAAGCGCAGCGCATCCGGCTCGCAGCCCAACTCGGCTCGAACCTGCAGGGCGTGTGCTACGTGCTCGATGAGCCGACCATCGGTCTGCACCCGCGCGACAACCGTGTGCTCCTCGATACACTCGACACACTCCGTGCCAACGGCAATACGTTGGTCGTGGTCGAGCACGACGAGGACACGATCCGGCACGCGGACCACGTGATCGATCTCGGCCCCGGCGCAGGCGCGCTGGGCGGAGCCGTCGTCGGCCAGGGGAGCGCTGGCGAGCTCATGCGCAATCCGCAATCCGTCACCGGTCGGTTTCTTGCGAAGCCGCTCGCCCATCCGCTCGTGCCGAAGCGTGCGGTGCGCGCTTCGGATCCGGCGCTGGTGATCGAGAAGGTGGCGCTTCACAACCTCAAGGAGGTCGAGGCCGAGGTGCCGCTGGGCCGGCTCATCGCGGTCACTGGCGTATCGGGCTCCGGCAAGTCCACTCTCGCGCGCGATGTCCTGCACGACAACCTCAAGCGCTTGCTGGGAAGTTCCGCCGGAAACGGCAAGGAGCGCACTCTGCTCGTCGGCTGCAGCGCCATTCGCAACTGGCGCGAGATCGGCCGCGTGCTCGAGGTCGATCAGACCCCGATCGGCAAGACCCCGCGCTCCTGTCCTGCAACCTACGTCGGGTTCTGGGATGCGATCCGGCGCGTGTTCGCGGAAACCACCGAGGCACGCATTCGCGGCTACGGCCCCAGCCGCTTCTCCTTCAATACCGCGGGCGGACGCTGCGATGCGTGCGAAGGCCAGGGCATCAAGAAAATCGAGATGAATTTCCTGCCCGACGTGCGCGTGCTGTGCGATGTCTGCGCGGGACGGCGCTTCAATCCCGAAACACTTGCGGTGCGCTTCAAGGAGCGCAGCGTCGGCGATGTGCTCGCGATGAGTGTCGATGAGGCCGCGCCGTTCTTCGCCTCGCACCCCTCGATTCATCACGCGCTGCGGATGCTCCAGGATGTCGGGCTCGGATACCTGACGCTGGGCCAACAGAGTCCGACGCTCTCCGGCGGCGAGGCGCAGCGCATCAAGCTCGTCACCGAGCTCGCGAAGGTGCGGCCGAATCACAAACCCGCGCGCAATACCAACGGCGCGGGCAAGACCCTCTACGTGCTCGACGAGCCCACGGTCGGCCTGCACATGGCGGATGTCGAGAAGCTGGTGCGCGTGCTGCACCGGCTGGTCGATGCCGGCAACACCGTGGTCGTGATCGAGCACAATCTCGACGTGATCGCGGAAGCCGACTGGGTCATTGATCTCGGCCCGGAGGGGGGCGAGGCTGGCGGTAGAATCGTGATGCAGGGGCCGCCCGATATGCTGCTCCGCAACCGACGCTCGCACACCGGGCGCGCGCTCAAGGAATTCCTGGACTCGCGTGCCGCGTAAGGAGACGACCGTGCCCGCCACCATCGAACGCGTGATCGAGTCCCAGGCGCATGACCTCGGCGGCTTCGAAGTAAGGCGCCTGCTGCCGGCCGCGGGGCGACAGATGGTGGGACCTTTCATCTTCTTCGATCACATCGGTCCCGCGGACTTCAAGCCCGGGCGCGGCATCGATGTGCGGCCGCATCCGCACATCGGGCTGGCCACGGTGACTTATCTCTTCGAAGGCGAGATCGTGCACCGGGACAGTCTCGAGTACGTGCAGGCGATTCGCCCGGGCGACGTCAACTGGATGACCGCGGGGCGCGGCATCGTGCATTCCGAGCGCACCGGCGATGAATTGCGCCGGCGCGGCTCGCGCGTGCATGGCATTCAGACCTGGGTCGCACTGCCGCGGTCGGCGGAAGAGACCGAGCCCGCGTTCTTCCACCATCCGGCGGCCTCGCTTCCCGAGGTGCGCAGCCCCGGCGTCGTGGCGCGCGTGATCGCCGGGACCGCGCTCGGCCAGGAATCGCCGGTCAAGGTGTTCTCGTCGATGTTGTACGTGGACCTGAACATGTCCGCAGACGCCACCTTCGACGTTTCCGACGAGCACCAGGATCGCGCGATCTACGTCGCGGCAGGACACATCGATCTCAATGGCACACGCTTCACGGTAGGCGCGATGCCGGTTCTCGAACCGGCGGCTGCGGGGCGCATCCGTGCGCTGGTGGACTCACGGCTGTTGCTCCTCGGCGGCTCGCCGCTCGAGGGTCGTCGTTACATCTGGTGGAACTTCGTATCGAGCAGCCGCGAACGCATGGAGCAGGCGAAGAACGACTGGGTGCAGCAACGCTTCGGCAAGGTACCCGGCGAAACCGAATTCATTCCGTTGCCGCAGAAGCCGCCGATCACGCCACAACCGCTATAGCTGCGGGCGGGCACGACGAAGCAGGCCCGCGCGAGCGGGCCTTCACTTGAAAGCGTGAAGTCTCAGGCGCGTCCGACGTTCGAGTCGGACGGAGAGTGGTAGTACTCGCTCTCTTCCGCGAACTGCGCGGCGAGACGCCGCAGCTCGCTCAGGCGCCCCTCCGCGGTGCTGATCGGCTGACACTCTTCGCAACGCGGATTCCCGCACGGCTGGCGCGCGTACAGCCAATACTGGATCGCACCGGCGAGCAGTCCATCGGCGATATCCCACAGGTCCGCGTTGTCGTGTTTTTCGGCGAGACGATTGCCGAGCTCGACGGTCTTGCCGAAGGCATCGTCAAAAAATTGTTCAGTGGGATTCATGACGCCGCTGCTGCGAATTCTTGTCGTAGTGTGCATTCTACGGCAATCGAGCGCCGCCTCGACAAGTCAATTTGTGCCGGATACCGCGACAGGCTGAACCGGCGCGGACGTCCGCCTGAACCGGCGTCGCAACACGGCGTAGAGCGCGAGGAGCAGTCCAAAGCCCGTAGCGCCGCCGCCACCACTGCCGCCATCGCCCGTATCCGCACTCCCGCCGCCATTGTTCACCGGTGAGCCGGGTGATTGAGCCGTCGGGCTCACCAGGAGCGAGATGACCCGAGTGTCATTCGCGGAGTTGGTGTCGTCCGGTGTGCTGACCTTGACGGTGCCCTCGAAAGTCCCCGCGGCTTGAGAAAGCAGCGTCACATTGATGCGGCGCGTGCCCCGCGCCTCGATCGCGCCCAGCTGGCAGGTGACGCCTCCTGCGCCGGCCGCACAGCTTCCGCCGGGTACGGAAGCGAACTCGACTGCGACCGGCGCTTGCAGCGAAATCGACACCTGCACATCGTTCAACTGCGCCTTGCCAACGGCGCTCACCTCGACGGGCAGCATCACTTCTTTGCCGGCAGTGGCCTCGAGCGTCTCCGGAGTGGCCTCGATCGAGGCATCGATGAGGCGCATTCGCGTGACACAGCTCGCATGCGCCGCAATCGGTCGCATGTGCTCCAGGCTGCACTGCGAGAAGGTGTTGCTGCCGTTGATCTGCGCGGCCATGAGGTAGGTCGGCGCCGTCCCCTCGCACGGTGATCCGGACACGGCGTCATGGCTGGCGCCGAAGTTGTGCCCGATCTCGTGCGCGGAGATCAGCGCCGTAGTCGTGAGGTCGAACTGGCCCTCGCTGATCGCAACGCCGTGCGTGTCATCGCAGACCGTGCCCACGTAGGCGATGCCCGCCATGTTGTCGGCGATATCGCGGCCGGTGATGAGATGTGCGATGCCGGCGCTGCGCAATTCCGCGGAGCTGCTGCGATAACGGCCGACCTGCTCGAGCAGGTCCGACCCCTTGTTGGTGCTGAAAGGTTCGCTAGGGGTCGTGAACACCTTCACCTGGCTCACGACAATGTCCACGCCGAGCTGGCCGCCGAAGATGCCGTCGACGATGTTCATGCGCGCGAGCAGCTCGGCCTCGGTATTGTCGGGGTGCGTGGTGTAGAACTCGTAGTCGCCGATCACCGCCACTTCGATCTCGCTCCCCGTGACCGAGGCGAGTGACGAATCCGCCGCCAGTTCGCCCACCAGCGAGTCGTAGGCCGCGAGCGCGGTGCGTCTCTGGTCCGGAACTTCGGCGCCGCAGGACATGGGCCGCGAGCCGGCGTCACTGTCCGAGAGCCGGTAGACGACGGGTGTAGAACCGCTGACCGCGAGGCGGTCGGTGGCGAAGCGATTCACGATGCGGGCGGGCTCGATGGTATAGAGCTCGCTGCCATCCCAGATCGCGCCGTGCAGCTCCTCGCCGATGCGAGTAATGCGCACCCACGAGCCCGCAAGACCCGCAACGCGTCCGCGCAGAAGCTGATAGTCCGGCGCCGCCGCGCTGCCGGCCGCGGACGCGCTGCGCTGGAGCTGCCTGGCGGCAAGCAGTCGCGCATTCGATTCGAGGTCGAGGTCGAACTGGCGCCCGTAGGCCTGGAAGGACAGCCGGCCACTGGCGATCTGGGACCTGAGGGATCGAGTAACGGCGGTAGCGTTCGGGGCGGCCTGCAGGGCGATCGGCTCCGCGTAGCGGATGTGCAGATCGCCGGCGAGCGCCGGCGTGCCCGTCAGGAGCAGCGATGCAGAAACTGTCCAGGAAAACCAATGAAAACGCATCGGTTACCCCTGCCGGACACGCGCGGCAGATCTTGTTGTGTTACGGACCCCGGTTCTTCTCGCTATCTTCTGTAGGCCGGCCATCGATCCCCGCACCGGCGTACATTCCGCGGGGTCTATCGCATCAAATTCGGCTGGAAGTCGCTGTGCCTTTTTGATGGACGGTGATGAGGTTCACAAGTCGACTCGCGGGTTTAAGCCGCGGGAAGTAGATTTGGCGGGTCCAAAACGGACTTCTGACATATCGCGGGTTTTTGCATGTCGCGAACCCTGAGACGGCTCCTGGCCGGAATCGTGCTCCTCATGGCCGTGGTGGCCGCGGTCGTGCTTTTCTGGCTCGACCGCGTCGGCGCGTTCGTGCATGTCGAGCCGCATTTCGCCGGGACGTGCCAGCCGCTGCCGTTGCCTGGAAGCGCGGAGGACATCCGCATCGATCGCTCGGGCGCCGTTGCATACCTGTCGGTGCTCGACCGCGGCGCCGTGGCCGAGGGCCAGGACGCGACCGGCACGATCCTGCGTGTCGACCTTCGTTCCGAACCCATTGCAGCGGCGCCGGCGATCGAGTCGGCGCCCGAGGGATTTCGCCCGCGCGGATTGAGCCTGTTCACCGCGCCGGAAGGCTCCCAGACGCTGTTCGTGCTCAGCGATCCCCGGCACGCACCACATACGGTTGAGGTCTTCAGGCGCGAGGGCGACGGCGCGTTCGTGCACAGCGAAACGCTCCACAACCCGCTGCTATTCAGTCCCCATTCGATCGCCGCTGTCAGCCCAAGCCAGTTCTACGTCACCAATGACACGGGCGCGCGCAGCGCCTTTGAGCGTTTCACCGAGCTCACATTCGGACGCGCGATCTCGACGGTGGTCTATTACGACGGGCACTCCATGCGGGTGGTCGACGATGCGATCGCTCAGGCGAGCGGAATTGCTGCAAGCGCCGACGGCGGCCGGATCTACGTGGGTCAGGCCGGTGCGCGGAGCGTGCGCGTGTACTCGCGCGATTCTTCGACCGGCGACCTGGCGTGGGTGGAAGACGTCAAGGTCTACAGCTCCCCCGACAATCTCGATATCGCTGAGGATGGCGGCATCTGGGTCGCTGCACATCCCAATCTGCTGGCGCTCGAGAAGCATTTGCACAACCCGGACCTGCGTGTCGCCACGCAGATT
>DATBIF010000192.1:0-2876 GCA_036557045.1 Steroidobacteraceae bacterium | reverse complement strand
GTTCGCAGTTCCAGCCATTTGTGCTCCAGTGCGAAGCTGATGAAAGCAGTGACGTCGCCCGACAGGTTGCTTGCGCCGAAGGACCGTTCGAGATCCGCGGTGATCTCGGCGACCGTGCGCGCGCCGTCGCAGCGCTTCAGGATCTCGCCGGCACTGCCATTGAGCTTCACCATGCCCTCGGGATAAAGGAGAACATGCGCATTCTGCGCCGGCTCCCACTGCAGGCGGAATCCCTTGCCGATGGCAGGCCTGGCGGTTGCTGCGATCGAGCTCATGCAGAAGTTCCGTAGCGCAGGGCCATCGCGTCGTTCATCTGCCAGAGCACATCGAGCTTGAACTGCAGGATGTCGAGCGCGCGCTCCTGCTGGGCGCGCGTCCTGAACCAGTCGAGCGTGAAAGCGAGACCGAACTCGACATCGCGGCGCGCGATGCTGACGCGGCTCTGGAAGTACTGGAGCCCGGCGCGATCGATCCACGGGTAGTGCTCGGGCCAGTTGGCAAGGCGCTGCTTGTGGATCTCCGGCGCAAACAGCTCCGTCAGCGATGAACACACCGCTTCCTGCCAGGGCGCGCGGCGCGCGAAGTTCACGTAGGCGTCGACCGCAAAGCGCACGCCGGGCAGGACGTCGGTGAGATCCTCGACGCGTTTGCGCTCGAGGCCCACCGCTTCGGCCAGCCGCAGCCAGGATTCAATGCCGCCGGGGTCGTCGCCGTAGCCGTCGTGATCGAGGATGCGCTGCACCCACGAGCGTCGCACCGCCCGGTCGGGACAGTTGGAGAGAATGGCCGCGTCCTTGATGGGGATGCTGATCTGGTAATAGAAGCGGTTGGCAACCCAGCCGCGAATCTGCCCGGGATTCGCCTTGCCGGAATTGAGCATGACGTTGAACGGATGATGGATGTGGTAGGCGCGGCCCTTGTCGCGCAGGCGCTCCTCGAATTCCGGCCGGCTCCAGGGCGCCGCACTCGCTTCGCCGCCACTCACAACACGATCTCCATTCCATCCCAGGCGACCTCGACGCCGCGGCGCGCGAGCTCGGCGCGCTGCGGGGAGTCTTCGTCGAGTATCGGGTTGGTGTTGTTCACGTGAATGAGAATCTTGCGCGTACCTGGCGGCAGCCGGTCGAGCCACTCGAGCATTCCGCCGGGGCCGCTCTGCGGCAGGTGGCCGATCTCGCGCGCACGTTTGCGCGAGACTTCCTGGCCGATCATCTCATCGTCGGTCCAGAACGTTCCATCCACCAGGACGCAGGCCGCCGACTGCATCGCGTGCCAGATCGACTCATCGATGCTCGCGAGACCCGGCGCATAGAGCGCGGCCCGTCCCGTAGCAGGATCACTGATGACCAGTGCCAGGTTGTCACCGGGCAGCGGCGAGTCGCGGTTGGGCGAATAGGGCGCTGGCTTGCTCGCCACCGGCAGCGCGCGCCAGCGCACGCCCGGGAGATGCTCGACCGTGAAACCCTCACCCTCGAGCTCGATGCGATGCCGCTCGACCCCGCAATAGTGTTCGAGGACCTTCAGTACCGGGTTGCCGCGAGTGAGGTCAGCGTACGTGCTGTCACTGCACCAGATCGCCCAGGGCTTCGATGATTCGCGCAACATGTAGAGCCCGGTGGTGTGATCGACCTGCCCGTCGACGAGCACGATGCCCACGATCGCGGTATCGCGCAGCGCACGCGCCGGTTGCAGGACCGGATTCGCGTGCAACTGGGCCGCAATGTCGGGCGAAGCGTTGACCAGGGCCCACGCGGAAGCGGATTTTCCGGCGACGACGATCGAGGACTGCGTCCTCGGACGTGCCCGCAAACTGCCGTCACGCAGCCCGGCACAGTTGCGGCAGTTGCAATTCCACTGCGGGAAACCGCCGCCGGCGGCGGATCCCAGCACGCGAATCTTCAAGGTGGACGAGGTGCAGCCTGCTTGCGCAGGCTGACACCGGGGTTACTTCAGCGATTGGCGATATACATCGTGATTTCCATGCCGAACCGGAAATCGATCGCTTGCGGAGTTTCCCACTTCATGACAATGCTCCTTAACTCGGCTTTGCTGTGACGGCCTGATTTGCCGCCGACGACATACTCGATACTGGCGCACTCAGCGGCAAGGGGATCATCATGAAACTCGCCTCATGATTTTCATGAGTTGGGACAACAACGAATGAAGCTGCGGACACGCCTGAATCTGGTGGTGGCCGGCCTCACTGCCACCTTCGTGCTGGTGCTGATCGGAGGGGAAATCCTCAACGCGCGCGAGTCGGTGCGCGAAGAGACCGAGGCCGCCAACCGTGCGGCCTCGCAGCTCCTGGGGCGCCTCGCCGCCATCTACTCGCGCGAAGGCGGACCGCAGCTGCTGCTGCAGTTCCTTCAGCAACTCGGCCGGGTACATGCGAACGACATCGCCCTGGAGTCGGCCGCGGGAGAGGTGCTCTACCGGTCGCCGCCCCCCACCTACAAGGCCGGCCGCGACGCGCCGGAGTGGTTCACGCGCTTGCTGGCTCCGGGACAAGCACGGCACATCTTTCCCCTCCCTGGCGGCGTGCGGCTGATCGTGGCGGCGCACACCTCGCGCGCCGTCCTGGATGTCTGGGATGACCTGGCGGGCTTGCTGGTGTTTGCGGCGATCATGCTGGTGATCGTGAATGGGCTCGCGTTCTGGCTGGTGGGGCGGACGCTGGCGCCGTTTCCGGTGATTGCCGAGGGCCTCGAGCGCATTCAGCGCGGCGATCTCGGCTATCGGCTGCCGCCTCTCGCCGGATCGGAAGCGCATGCGATCGGCTCGGCATTCAATCGCATGGCACAGGCGGTGGAAGACAAAGTGAACGCGGAACGCAAGGCGCTCGAAGCGGAAACGCAACTCGAGGAGCGGCGCGAAAT